>JALTEE010000268.1 GCA_027007865.1 bacterium | reverse complement strand
ACGAAGTTATGGGACCGCCATTTTCAAAAATGGGATTGATAAAAGGCGCGCTGGAAAAGTAGTTAATTAGGAATTAAAAATTTGCTGTTTTGTAGAAATTTTTCTATATTATTATGAACCCTGTAAAATAAAGAAAAATCCTCGCTGTCATTCCCCCGATTGACGGGGGAACCCGGAAAATCGATATTTCTTTCCTGCCGTGGTGGGATGTCTCAACTTGTTAGGACGGATGAGGGACTTCATTCGGCATCAAGGGATTAATCGTGTAATTCTACTTATTTCTTCCGCAGCAATTTTTGTATTTTTTCCCGCTTCCGCAAGGACAGGGGTCGTTTCTGCCGATTTTCTTGCCGCGCCTAATCGGCTGCCGCTTTTGAGGGGTATTCCGTTGATTTTTTTGTGGTTGTCTTTGTTGTGGTTGCGAAAAACCTGGTCCGATAGTGGGCACAGGTATTCCATCGGGGGATTGCGGTTGCGCCTGCTGTGCTCCGAATTCTTTTCGCGCCATCGCAGCAGTTGCCGCGACGCCATATCCCGCATCGCGATGTGTTGCGCGAAGTGGCACACCTTGACGACTTCGCTGCTGCTGAACAACTTGCGCGTGGAAAAATTTCGTCAGTGTTTCGCGCCGAATATCAGCCATTAAATTTTCGAATGCCCCGAATGCTTCCTTCTTATATTCGACGAGCGGGTCTTTTTGCGCATAGGCGAGAAGATAACTTCCTTCTTTGATTTCGTCGAGGGCGCGCAGGTGCTCTTTCCAGAGTTGGTCGATTGTGGCAAGCATCGCGGCGCGTTCAAGGCTGCGCGTAGTTTCATCGCCTAAAATGCTTTCCTTTAATTCGTATGCGTGCATTGCGGTTTGGAATAGATCTTCGACAATATCGCCTGTGGAATTCTCTGTGTCGTCCTTGTCGAATCGCACGAGGAATGTTCGCGAGAATTCATCGAGCAGCCCTCGCCAGTCCCATTTTTCCTCTATTTCTTGCGGGTCGGTGTAGAAATCGACGAGGTCTTCGCAAAATTCGCGGATGAGACGATTGTATTCGGGTTTCAAATTGCCGCCGAAAAGGATATTTTTCCGTAGCGCGTAGATGACTTCACGCTGTTTATTCATCACATCATCGTATTCGAGAAGGTGCTTTCGAATCGAGAAATTCTGTGTTTCGACACGCTTTTGTGCTCCTGCAATCTGTTTTGAAATGATTCCCGCTTCGATAGGCTCGCCTTCTGGCGGATTGAGCTTTTTTATCATATTGTATGCTCTGTCTCCGCCTGCATATAGTCGCATCAAATCGTCCTGCAGCGACACGAAAAATCGCGACGAGCCGGGGTCGCCTTGTCGTCCAGCGCGACCTCGCAACTGGTTATCGATTCTTCGTGCTTCGTGCCGCTCCGTGCCGACGATATGTAGTCCGCAAGGAACTCCCAGTTTTATGCACTCCTTTGGATTTTCTGGACAAGTCCACTCATCTGGATTTTTCGTATATATAGCACACTTCGGCTTTGGAAAATCTTTCCGCTCATAGTTTCCTTCGGGAATCCTGTTTGCTAATTCGAATCCCGCGAATAGTGCGATTTTGCCCTGTTCAGCAAGATATTTGGCAATTGTTTCTGGAGCGTTTTCCCGCAGGCTGAACGCACGATAGCGCAAACCCTCATCTTTGCATAGTGCGCTGAGATTGCGCAAGACTTCTTCGTTTTCCGCCACGAGCAGAAATGATTTCCCTGCTTCGATTTCGTCCCCGATTTTTTCGAGAATCGGCGAGAATACGAGTTCATAAGCCTTGACAATTCCCACGCCGAGTTTTATATCTGTTCCGCGCCCCGCCATATTCGTAGCGATTGTAACCGAACCTGGCTGTCCCGCAAGCGAAATAATTTCCGCTTCCTTTTGATGATGCTTTGCATTGAGAACCGAGTGAGGAATTTTTTTACGGTTCAGCATCCTTGAGAGCGTTTCTGAAATATCGACGGATACAGTTCCCACAAGCACGGGTTGGTTTCGTTTGTGAAAATATTCTATCTCGTCCATAGCGGCGTTGAATTTTTCGCGCCGTGTAAGATAAACTCTATCGTTAAAATCCTCACGCCTGACGGGTCTGTTGGTCGGAATTTGCACCACATCGAGTTTATATATTTCAAAGAATTCAGCCGATTCGGTTATTGCTGTCCCCGTCATTCCAGCGAGTTTTCGATACATTCGGAAATAGTTCTGGAATGTTATTTGTGCATAGGTTT
>JALTEE010000267.1 GCA_027007865.1 bacterium | reverse complement strand
GAACAAGATTGCTGAATTGATGAGCGGGGATATGGAACGTAACAGTGTGAAGTCGAGCTTCGGTTTTTTCACCAATAGTCTTGTGTGAGATCTGTATACATACGCTTTATTGCCCTCGTCCAATTTGCTTGGCGTCACAATGAGGTTGATTGACCGGGCATTCTTCCATAAGAATCGATTACCTTCATGTACAACTTGCTGTTTAGGGCGCTAATATTGAACGTATTTTCTCGCTTTCTATGAGTCTCCTGTCCGTAGCAAAGTGAAAGAAAACCGTGTTTTGGCGCAATGATAGGGAAGAGTGAAATCCATGAACACCAAGAAATTGTACCTTGCTTCATACATATTCATTGCCGTTTTCGTCTTATTTACTCTCATTGTTTTCCCTAAATGGATTGTGGACGACGCCTTTCTCAGATTCCGGTACGCTGACAACGTCGTCCGGCATGGACACCTCACATTCAATGTTGGGGAGAACCCTGTTGAAGGCTACACGGGTGTGCTTTTGCCCTTATCCATTGCTATGGCTGTATGGATAGGTATCCGTCCCACAGTCGCAGCCCATCTGATCGGCATTTTTTCGTTTGTACTTTCGTTGATATTTTTCTTCCGACTGCTGTTGCGATTACATACTACGGTTTCACTTAGCATCGCGTCGCTCCTGCTTATGGCTACAGCAGCCTTTCTATACACGCATGTTTATAGTGGTTTGGAGACGCTGCTTTTCACAGCGCTTCTTCTGGGATCTTCCTTACAACTGCACAGTTTACTGAATGCCAGTTCTGTCTCTTTTTGGTATCATGCCCTTCTTGGAGGAACCCTGCTGGCTCTATCTCTTTGTCGCCCAGAGGGTATTGCATATGCGCTCATTGCGGCGGGCCTGCTAATTGCTGTCTCTCTAATTCGATTCAAATCCTTTCGGCCAACTATTGCTTATGTTCTCTGTTTTGGCATTCCGTTTTTGCTGTACTTCATATGGCGATGGAATTATTACGGTTATTTTTTGCCGAACACTTTTTACGCTAAGTTGCACAATACTTCCACTATATCCTATAGCACTCTTATTAGCATGAAGGATTGGGGAAGACAATATCTGCTGCTGCCTACTTTCGGCGTTGCTGCGACGTGGATGGTGTCACTCGACGAGACGCGTGTTTTTCTGTACTTAAACCGCAGAGAACATCTCAAGATCGCTAATCTGTTCACGCTCGGAGCACTTCTTCTATTTGCAGGAATTGTCTTGGTCCAGTATCTTCGTTCCAACTTGGTCATGAATTTTTCCTATCGATTCTACGTTCCGATCTATCCTATAGCTCTTCTCGCACTGGCATGGTTTTTGTCTCCTTCCTTTGAAGCTACGCGATTACACAGATATGACCGGACATGGACATATGTCCTCGTTCTATGCGGTTTGTGTATTTTACTTGTGACGCAAGTGGTATTTCAGATGGAGTGGCTCATTACGAAAGAGATACCATTTACTTCTCAGTATGAGACTACGTTATCGGAGATGCACATCACTGCGGGTAAATACCTCAAAAGACGTGTGCCCGTCTCCGAGTGGCTTGTAGTTCATATTGATGCTGGGGCAATTCCTTATTACTCCGGTCTCAAAACCATTGATTTTGGAGGTTTGAACGATGAATACCTTGCGCACAATAAGGAAGTATCCCTCCAGAAACGTGTGGACTACTTTTTTTCCAAGAATCCTGGCGCTGTAGTTTTTACAAGCTATAATTGGGATTGTATAGATCACGGTCCGGAGGCAGATGCCATAACATCCGACCCAAGATTTGAGAACTATGCATTGGTGAGGAGGTTCGGTAACAGTATCGGGAGAAACTACTTTGAGTTCGTGTTTTTGCGACGAGATCTGCTAAACGCTGGAAAAGAAAAGGCGATCCCAATAAAAACCTGCATCAGGCACTAATCATACAGCGTTCCATAGTCTATTCAGGTGAGACTAGTATTGTGATGCACTAAAACGGTTACTATTGATTAGGTTCATGACCAAACTGTAGTTTGACCGAAATGATGTTGAAATAGGGCAAGTAATGGTCCTTCTGGTAAAATTAAGTCATTCAAAAACAAGAACTATCAGGAGGCGCGACACCGGGACAACTTGATTCGGTATCGTTCCGCTCATATCCAGCATATGCAGGAGGCCTTGCAATTGATGAATGGTAAGGTGCCGAGGTTGTCAGTGGTATCATCAGTGTCACGCGCTTGAGCATCATCCGCA
>JALTEE010000266.1 GCA_027007865.1 bacterium | reverse complement strand
GTTATATAAATATAACACAGTGATAATTCCTTGTGTTTCATAGGAAATTGTGTGAAAATATTTTGGCACGCTACCTGCTATATATTTGCCGAACATATAACCCTTCACAGGAGGTTTAAAATGAGACGGAGAAAAGGCTTCACCCTAATCGAGCTGATGATTGTTGTTGTAATCATCGGCATTCTGGCAGCGCTCGCCATTCCGCGATTCCTTGCTGCTTCCAAGAAAGCCAAAATCAGCGAGTCGAGAGTCGTGCTGAAGCAAATTTGGGATGCTGCAGGAGTATATTATGAGGAAGAAGGATACTATCCACCAGCCTGGACATTTAACGATGCAAGTTCGAAAAACACCAGTTGGAATGTTATGGACGGACTGATTGTGAACCGTCCGAGTGGTTATCCTCGTTTTCAGTATGTGATAACTACTGGTGGGACAGACTTCCAGGCAACTGCTTCTTCAGCGTCCAGTTATGATGCGAGTATGCGTGATGTTTCTACTGTTACTATTAATATTGAAGGAGTCATCACTGGCGGGACATTCTAAAATTTTCTGCCGGAATTTCTATTTGAAGGGGCGTCCCAGTGATTAGGGACGCCCTTTGTATATTGCATATGCAATCACATAAAATTAGCAATGCAAAATGACACAGTTTTACAATGAACCCTGCAAAATAGGTAAAATGTCATTGTCCGACTTTCCCGTCACGGTGGAACAGAGGTATCGATTTTACTGGATTCCCCCGTCGAGCGGGGGAATGACAGTGAGGATTTTTTATTTTGCAGGACTTATAGTTTTACAATGAAAGGAGGCTACTCGTGAAATCCGCTCTCCGCCAATGGATAATCCTTATTGCAATCCTAATCGCATCCTTTCTGATGTATCTTCCCTCTATTTCAAACAATTTCATCTGGGACGACCACACGATTATCGAAGACAATCCTGTTATGCGAATATCGAATCCCTCATTTTTTTTGGGGGAAACATATTGGCCTCCGATAATGACCAATTTGCCGCCGCCGTATTATCGCCCGATGGTAATTTTTTGTTTTTGGATGGAATTTAAAATATTCGGTTCTTCGCCTGTAATGTTCAGGATTTTTAATCTATTTTTATTCTTTATTACTACAATTTTAGTCTTCTATTTTGCAAAAAAACTTTTTGGTTCCGAGGGCATCGCTCTGTTCTCCGCAGCGATTTTCGCGCTAAATCCAATTCACACGGAGAGCGTGGCATTCGTATCCGGGATGACGGATGTGTCCGCTGCATTTTTCATAATGCTCGCAATGTTGACATTCTCTTCGGAAAAATGGTGGTCGAAATTTCTTTGCGCTCCCGTATTTTTTGCGCTATCGCTCTTTTCAAAGGAAACTGCAACCGCTGGTCTGCTTATTTTTCCCGCCTACGAATTTTTCATACGCAGGCGGAAATTTTGGAGCGTTACTGTATCTACGCTGCCATTTATTATTCCTGTATTCGTATATTTCTTTTTACGACATTGGGTTCTGGGAGTTTTTGGTGGGTATCAAGTTCAATCGCTCAATATTCTGTCGAGAATTATAGCAATTCCATATATCCTTGTGCGCTACATTCAGAATATAGTTTTCCCATTCGACCTTGCGCCGCTGCACCCACAATGGTATTTTGACCATTCTACTGTATATTGGCTTCTGTGGGTTTTGCCACTCGCGGCGATTATATGGGGAATTTTTGCTGTAGTTCGCAACTGGAAATTAAAATTTGGAGTTTTTTGGGCTGTGATTTTTCTACTTCCTGCGCTCAGAGTCGGCGCATCTCATCAGGGAGCGCTATGGGCAGAGAGATTCGCTTTCCTGTCCACAATCGGAGCGAGCATCGTCATCGGGTTCTATTTTAATAAACTATTTGATTTAGGAACAGCAAAATATAAGGATGTCGGGAAAATCGCTGTGTTTGGATATATAATTATTTTATTTATTTTCGGGTTCGAATACAGTTTTTGGTGGCGTAACGATTGGATAGGTTTTAGGCGAATTATAAATGATGCGCCAAATCAACCAGTGGGATATTCGGGAATGGCGGAACAATTTTTGGGTATTGGCGAAACCGACAGCGCGTATTACTACATTCGAGAAGCGCTCGAGCGGGACAGCGCAAATCCTCTCGTGTTGACAACCGCTGCGGATATCGCCATAAAAATGAGAAAATACGACGATGCACTGTCGTATTCGAAAAAATTGATTGACCTGCATCCGTCTTACACGGGAGCATACATAGATGCGGGCATATCTTCGATTATGCTCGGCGATACAAATGTTGCGCTAAATTATTTAAAAAAAGCTATCGAAATCGCTCCGCTAAACCCGATGGCGAATAAAATTTATTCCGAGATGCTTTTATCTCTTGGAGATACTGTAAATGCGCTGTTTTATTTGCGGATAACCGAACAACTTTTACCCGATGACAGCACTATTTCTCGGCGATATGAAAAAATATCATCGGAATTTGAAGAATAGGTTATTTTATGAAATCGCATCTTGCAAAATATGAGATTTTGTATCTTCTGATTATCATTGCAGCAACGATAATGCTGTATTTTCCGTCGCTGTCGAATTCTTTTGTTTGGGACGATACTACACTTATCAAGAATAACTCTGCACTTCGTGCGCCATCGCCGCTACATTTGTTAAAACAACCGTTCTGGCCTCCTGCATTAGTAGGGAAAAATCTATATTACAGACCTATGAGCGTTTTCTGGTTCTGGCTTGGATATAAGTTCTGGAAGATTTCTCCGCTTGGATATCGTCTTGAAAATCTCGCCGTGTATCTCATAGTGATAATTTTGCTTTATTTTTTTATGAAGCGTAAACTCGGAATGAGGACAGCGCTTATCGGCGCTGCAATTTTTGCCGCTCATCCTGTTCATATAGAAAATGCGGCGTTCATATCGGGAATCACCGACTTGTCCGCTGGATTATTTTTTATGTCCACATTTTTGCTGTGGACATCGGAGAAAAAAAAGTTGCGATATTTCATGGCGCCGATTTTATACTTTTTATCGCTTCTGTCAAAAGAAGTTGCAGTGATGGGAATTGTTGTGATTATTTTGTATGATGTAATTTTCCGCAGAAAGAAGGAGCGAAATATTTGGGCAGGTTGGCTTGCGTTGTTCGCCGCACTGCCGATTTATTTCGCTATGCGATATATTGCGCTGGGGCATTTCTTGAAAGCATCGGAAGCAAAAATCACGATGATTAGAAGATTGCTGTTTGCTCCATATATCCTGCTGCGTTATATTCAGAACTCGATTATTCCGATAGATTTGAAGCCGTATCACCCGGAAAAATTGCTCGATATGAGCATCTCGACCGGCATAATATTTTGGATAGTTCTTATCATTTTAATTTATCTGGCATTAAAACTGCTCAATAATAAGCGTTATATTAACTTTGGAATTTTATGGTTCATATTATTTTTGCTTCCTGTCCTCGGAATCGTAAATATTCCATCGTCGATGTGGGCGGAAAGATTTTTATTTATTCCCAGCGTAGGTTTTGCTATTGTAGCCGCAGTGCTATTTGAAAAATTATTGCGAGCCGATATTAAATTTGCGAAAAGATTGCCGAAGATTTTGTTATCGGGATACATAGTGTTTCTTGCACTGTTCACATTCACATATTCATATTATTGGCGCAACGACTGGATATTGTCGAGATATATAGTCGATACCGCTCCCGATATGCCGATTGGATACGCAGGACTCGCACACCAATTTTTTAACTTTAATGAACCCGATAGTGCATATTTTTATTCGGTAAAATCACTCGAAAAAGATAGTATCTATTTTGTGGCGCTGAACATTATATCGGGAGCGCTGCTAAAAAAAGGCGAAGTGGATAGTTCCATATTCTATCTAAAAAAACTTGTCGGACACTATCCTTATTTTGCACCGGGCTATATAAACCTGGGACGATGTTTGCTCGAAAAGGGGGACGCTGCTCTTGGTGTGAAGTATTTTGCAAAGGCACTAACTCTCGCTCCGCGAGATGCGAGAACAAATTTAAACTATGGGTTAGGGCTAATTGTTCTTGGAGATACATTGAAAGGGATTAAATTTTTGCGCAAAGCTTGTATCTATCATCCAGAAGGAACACACGCTCCGAGTGAGCTTGCAAATCTATATTTTTCCATAGGAGATAGCGCAAGCGCAAAAGAAGTAATAGAACAATTTCCGCAGATAAGAAAATTTTATATCGCTGCGGATACCACATCTTTGGAGGGGGGAAATTGATTGAGCATTCGGCGATTATAGGATTTTTTATGTTCGCACTGGGCGCGATAGCGGGTAGTTTTACGAATGTATTGATATGGCGACTGCCGCGAAGAGAATCTATCGTGTTTCCGGGGTCACACTGCCCCGTATGCGGAAAACCTATCAAATTCTACGATAACATTCCGATATTGAGTTATGCAATACTCGGTGGCAGATGCAGAAATTGCGGAGCGAAAATTTCGCCGCGATACATATTCGTTGAAGCGTTCAGCGGACTCGCTTTCCTCGCCACATACATTTTTTACGACCCGCTCTCGTATATCCAAATTATCCGAATGATAATCGTTCTGCCGATATTTATCGCAATCACATTTATCGATTGGGAGCACTGGGTAATCCCCGACGAATTGACAATTGCAGTCGCCGCTGTCGGCATTGCAACTGCGCCTCTTTTGGGCGGATGGAAAAACATACTCGACTCGGTAATCGGCTGTGCTGTGGGCTTGATAACATTTTACCTCGTATCCATACTTGGCAAAAAGGCATTTCGCAAAGAAGCGCTGGGAGAAGGCGATATCTATCTGATGGCTGCTGTGGGACTTCTCGTAGGCTGGGTGGGAGCTTTGCTAACAATTTTTATCGCCGCTTTGCTCGGGACAATAGGCGGAATTATCGTAATGCTCATCAGAAAAACAAAACAGCAATCGGATAACATTTCGATGATACCGTTCGGGCCGTTCATCGCCGCTGCGACTGTAATTGTTATGGCGGCTGGAGACGAGATAATAAAAGCATATTTGTCGCTATTTATGTAAAAATTTGTTCCAAGATTGTTGTTCATACTGTTACTGTCAGTTAAAGCAGGCGGTAATGAATATTTTCTTTCCTTTAGCCGATTGCAAGCGTGGGAAACAAATCATCTTAAATATACGATTTTTTTGCTTGTTGTCTGTCCGTCTTCCGTCCTCGCTTGGATGAGATATATTCCAGATGCGATTGTTTTGTCGGGTGTCCAGATGAATGTGTGGTTCGCGGAGGGTTGAGTGGTGGTGTCAACAGCGGGCTTTAGCCCGCTGTTTCGAACGAAGGGCTGAAGCCCTCCGTTGACGACATTCCCCCGCAAATCGTATATTTCAACAGTTCCATCAACAAGGGAGCATGCTCCCTTGTTGACACCGGACAGCGTGATTTTACAGGATGAATTGAATGGATTCGGATAAGCGAAAATACTGAAATGCTCGGGTTTTGCGGGTTCTTTATGTGAGATAGATAATTCTATGCTCCGCCATGCCATAGCGTCGAATGCAATATTTTCTCCTGTTGTTCCGGTCGCATCGCCGAGATAGACTTTTTCCTGTGCTGCACCGGTAAAATAATATGTTCCGAGACTAACCCATTCGCTAATGTGTGTTGATTGGTCTATTATTATTGTGTCTTCACCGTATGCGTGGAATATCCTGTATTTAGCATCCGCCTCGGCGTTCGTTTCCGGAATATAGACGAAGACCTCGTATTCTGCTGGTTTTGGCAAAACAGGATGCCATTCTCCGTAGCAGACATCGTATGAATGCGAGGTCGAGTTTGTCCAGTAGAAATGTCCATCGTATCCGCCATCTACTTCGCGCCACCAGACTGAATCGCCATAATGGTAAAAAGTGGGATCGAGGTCATCGACAATCGTGTCCACTGAACCGATATAAATCCACCTAACAGCATCGGCAATCACTACATCGCCGCTCGTGGCACTTCTATCGCTAATCCCCACATAACCGGAATATCCCTCATCGAAAAGAAATCTTCCAATATAATGCCACTCTGTATCTCCGGTTTTCTGTGATACGAAGAATGAATCGTTGGAAGCGCCCCACACGCGAATGAAAACACTATCACAACGATTTGTTGCCGGCATCCACCAGATAGATATATCATAAGCTCCCGTGTCGGGTATGTATGGTGTCCATCGAGCCCAGTTTTCTATCGTGTCGGTTGCATCACACCACAGATAATCGTTTTCCCATCCGGAATCGGGGTATGCACCCGAACTCCAGTTGCCCAAATCACAGTTGAATTCGTGGTCGCCATCATCTACTATTATTCCGCTTGTGTCCCCCATCGAAAACTGTTCTTCGACGGCGCCCCAAAATGCAGGGTCTCCGTCGTCGTATCCGAGCGCCCACCAGCCGACACCCTGCAATCCCTGCGCTTTTGCATAGGCATATCTCGCTTCGAGCGATGTGGAATCGGAATACCAGCACTGATGCCAACTGCTGTATCTATACCAAGGCGATGTCGCATCGGTATCCCAAAGTCTGCCGTAGGTTTCAGCATGTGCAATTGCATTTATATATAAGGTAGCGGAGCCGCTACCGGTTGTTGCTGCGCCTTTATCAGGACCGTCGCAGGGCCAATCGTATCCATAAGCGGGGAGTCCCAGAACGATTTTCTCCGGCGCTCCTGATTGAGTTACATAATGATTTACCGAATATGCAATGTCCCACGATTCTGTCGGGTCGTCGAGCGGGTCAACCGCTCCCGTATATGCCGAACCGCTCCAATGACAGCCATAAGCCATTATAAACATTGCATTGCAGTAGTTTTTCAATTGGTCGGTGTAATATGCATCGCCCCAATCGACATCGGGCAAACAGACGGACAGCCAGTATCCAGGACCGCGAGCATCTAAACTATCTCGGAATTCCGCCATAAAAGTTACGAATTCGTCGCCGTAGCCCGAACTCGGATATTCAAAGTCGATATTTATTCCTGTTCCGCCGCGGGCGAGCATCGCTTCGATGGAATTATGAATGCCGTTTGCTCGCGCCGATGCACTGGAAATTAGTGCATTTATTGTGGAATTTGTGAATTGCGCTATACAGAGGTCGACTGCTACGCCGTTTGCAAGGGCATCATCCACAACGGAGGCGGAATACCAATAATGTGTGTCTGTTATCGAGCCATCGGAGTCGATAGTGCAGTCGAAATATGCGATTCTGCTGACCAAATCCCATCGCGGGCAATTGTATGTTCGCTCCCAATACGGCACGAAGCCATAAGTTATATGCGATAGTTCGGCGGCTCCTTTTTGAACTTGCTGAGGAACTGCTCGATGATGAAAGAGTGAATCTTTGAAAAACTGCTCGTGTTCATAATGCACGGAAATCGGTTGTGCCTGCGCAGAACAGATTAAAAATAATAGCGATAAAAGCAAATAATTTTACATCTATTAAATGTCTTGGTGTAGGTAAAAAATTACCCAATGTATTCATTTATATAGTTAAAAAAAAAAAAAAAAATTTTGATGAAAAAAGTG
>JALTEE010000265.1 GCA_027007865.1 bacterium | reverse complement strand
AGATATTTTAATAAAGATTGGCAATTTTCTATATTTAATTTATCATATTTTTTACAATTGGGGCTGCAAAATAAATAAAATATTATTGTCCGACTTGCTCAATTTTTTATTTTGCGGGTATCGTGTCGTATTTTTATGCTATCCTGAATAAGAGATGGGGAAAAAATTTACTGATAAAAGTAGAAAAGCGCCCGGTGTTCCAGCCGGTGTCGATGAAGCGGGGCGGGGACCGCTCGCAGGCCCTGTCGTCGCTGCTGCGGTGATAATTCCTAATGGGAACTTTCCCGACAGCAAAAAAATTTCGGCTAAAAAGCGGCTACAATTATATGAAGAAATCATTGTAAATGCCACCGCCGTGTCGGTTTCCGCAGTTCCGCCATACATTATCGATGCGCTCGATATACGAAAATCTTCGCTGCTCGCTATGCGAAATGCTGTGCTGAATTTGGAAATTACGCCATCGCTCGTTCTCGTAGATGGGCGCGATAAAATACCTATGTTAGATATTCCGCAGCATACGATTATCGGCGGGGATGGAAGCGTATCGCTCATTGGTGCTGCATCTATCGTCGCAAAAGTTGCGCGGGATATGCTGATGTCCGCATATTCAAATTCATTTCCGAACTACGATTTCGCTCGGCACAAAGGATACCCGACGAAAGCGCACTACCGCGCCATAAAAAAATTCGGCGAAATCGTTCTGCACAGATTTACTTTCAGATTGAAATAAATTGCCGTATTTTTCAAATATTCTCTATGAAAGCCCGACATTCAGCATTATTAACTCGGATGATGCACAACAAATGCCTTCAAATATGTCATATGTTCGATTGCGAACCTCGGACCTTCTCGACCAAGTCCACTGTCTTTTGTGCCTCCATAAGGCATAACATCTGCGCGGAATGTCGGCACATCGTTGACGATTACTCCACCGACCTTTATCTCGTCGAATACCTTTCGCGCGGAACGAATATCAGCAGTGAAAATTCCTGCCTGTAATCCGTATTTGCTGTCATTCACCATATCGATTGCCTCTCGAATGTCGCCGACAGGATTTATCACCACCACAGGCGCAAACGCTTCACTTTGGGTTATTTCCGCATTTTGCGGGACATTTATTATCACGGTCGGCTCGAATAATGTTCCATTTCGCTTTCCGCCGCACAATATTTTTCCGCCATTTGCAACAGCATCGGCGAGCAGTTCTTCAATGCGGATTGCATCTTTTTCGGTAATTACTGGACCCATATCGGTATTTTCCTGCAATGGGTCGCCGATGCGCAGTTTTGTTGCTGCGCTGACGATATGCTCCACTAATGTATCGAATATCGGTTCTTCTGCGTAGACACGCTGGACAGATATACAGACCTGTCCTGCGAGAGCCATTGCTCCGAGAACGATTCTGTCAGCAGCGCGCAGCAAATCGCCGTCTGAAAGAACTATTGCCGCCGAGTTCGAGCCGAGTTCCATTGCGATATGTTTTAGCCCGACTTTTTTAGCGAGCGATTTTCCCACAGCAGCGCTGCCTGTGAATGTAACGACTTTTGTGCGCTCGTCGGTTGCAATCGGTTCTGCGACTTTTGCACCGTTGCCGGGCAAGACGGACACCGCATCGGGCGGATAGCCCGCATCAAGAATGAGTTTTCCAAGCATAAGCCCCGTGATAGGCGTTGCAGATGCTGGCTTGAAAATAAACGGATTTCCCACAGCAATTGCGGGTGCGATTTTGTGCATAGCGAGGTTTAGCGGGAAATTAAAGGGCGTGATTGCCAGCACGGGACCCGCTGGAAATCGTTGGTAAAAACCCCATTTTTTTGCGCCGTTCGGTGCAATGTCGAAAGGCAAAACTTCGCCGATGGGCTCTCTGGCGAGTGCAGCAGACAGCGCTAATGTTTCCTGTGCACGGTCGACTTCGCCACGCGCTTCTCGAATTGTCTTTCCCATTTCAAATGAAATCGTTCTCGAAAATTCTTCCGCTCTTTGTTTCAGCAGTTCTTTTGCACGAAGCAAAACATCTTCTCTGTGGCGAGCGCATAGATGCGATGTCTCATCGAACGCGAATACAGATTTCGATATAGCCTCTTCGATTATATCGGGTGTCGCTGCGCTGACTCGCCCCACAAGCGAACCATCATAAGGCGAATGAACTTCGAATTTTTCATCGCTGGGAACTTCTTTACCACTTACAATTAGTGGATAATCCATATAATGACCTCCGATAAAAAATTAAATCTATTCATAAC
>JALTEE010000264.1 GCA_027007865.1 bacterium | reverse complement strand
ATAGATACCAAAAATTATCTGCCAGGACTGTATCTCGTTAGAGGAAAATATCGCAATAAAACCGTTTCAGCGAAATTGCTAATTATCGAATAATGATACTGGATTCCCAATCGAGTTGGGAATGACAAATAAGGTTCGTTTGAAAATGGCAAAAATAAGGTGGAAACAGCAAGTTCGCTATTATTCGAGCGAACGGAGCTTTTCTTGCTTATTCGCAAATGGGAGCTATCTCACCGAAGCAAAACCACAATGTCAGAAAATTTTATCATTTTTAATTTTTATATCTCGTTTGGCATTCGATATTTGGACTTTGAATTTTCACTATCGATATTATATTGGCAATGGATAAAAATACTTTATAGGAGGTTTATTATGGCAAAGATACGGTTCGAGCACTGTCCTGTCTGCGGGTCTGTCCACACCGAGAACATTTTTTTAATCGAAGCTGGAAAACCACCCGTTGTTTTCATTCGATGCGCGGAATGCGGTGCATTTGTGGCGAAATATGTGCTGAGCAAATACACATCGAATAAGCCCGCCGACCTGCTCGATATTCCCCAAACACAATTCGTCGGGGCTTTCGATGACGATGCAAAATCATCGTATGAAGAAGTGCAAAAAGTTTTGAATGAGAAGGGCGAGGAGTTCAAATTAATTGAAAATCTCATAGCAGAAGCGAACAAAAAATAATTTATACGGAGTATTAAATGCCCGAGAAATTGGTTTTAATCGATGGCACTGCGCTTGCGTATAGAAATCATTTCAGTATGATAAAAAATCCGCTGCGCAACTCGAAAGGTGTCAATACAAGTGCACTGTTCGGTGTCCTCAATTCGCTCGTGAAGATAATTCGAGAGCAGAAACCCGACTATATTATATTTTCATTCGATTCTCGCAAACCGACATTTCGGCATAAAAAATATCCCGAATATAAGTCAACGCGCGCTAAAATGCCCGATGAATTATCCGAACTACTGCCGGCGATAAAAAGTGCTGTTGCGGCAATGAATATTCCAGTTTTTGAAATCGATGGCGTCGAAGCGGACGATGTTGTCGGAACGATTGCGAAAAGAGCGTCAGAACAGGGCATCGAAACGATTATATATACGGGCGACAAAGATTTTTTGCAACTGCTTCGACCAGGAATAAAAATGCTCGCGCCCGGCAGAGCAAAGAAACCCGATAAATTGTGGACGGACGAAAATGCAGGCGAAAAATTCGGCGTGAAGCCGCAACAAATAGTGGATTTACTCGCTCTAATGGGCGATTCATCCGATAATATCCCGGGTGTTCCCGGCATCGGCGAAAAAACTGCTGTCAAATTGTTACAGGAATGGGAAAACCTCGACAATATTTATGCGAATATCGATGAAATAACAGGCTCTGTGCGCAAAAAACTCGCAGAAAACAAGGAACTGGCATATCTCTCACGAGACCTCGCTACAATCAGGTCTAATCTCGATATTTCGATAAATTTGGACGATGCAAAACTCCGTGAACCCGATGCATCGAAATTGATTCCGATTTTGAATGAATATGAACTTGCATCGCTGGTGAAAAAATTACTCCCCGAACATACGGATACCGAAAGCGAAAACGAAGAATACCGCCTCGTATCATCGCTTGATGAACTGGCTCAGATTGCGGAAAAATTGTCGAAGAGCGAAAAAATTTGTTTCGATACAGAGACTACATCGAAAAATGCGATGTCTGCGGAACTCGTCGGAATTTCGCTCACGGATGCACCGCAAAAAGGATATTATATTCCGCTTGCTCATCATCAATCGGGCGGATTATTTGAGTCCCCCGAAAATATCCCGATGGAAACGGCAAAACCGCACATCGAGAAAATCCTCTCGTCGAAAGGCACAAAAATAGCGCAAAACATCAAATATGATTTGAAAATCTTGAAGCGCACTGGAATCAATGTCGATGGAGCATTTTTCGATACGATGATTGCCGCATATCTAATCGACCCGAGTTCTCACCGGCACGGTCTCGATGCACTCGCTCTAAAATATTTTGGGCACACGATGACATCGTATTCCGATGTTGTCGGCAATGGCAAGAGCGAAAAAAATTTCAACGAAATCGAGCCTAAAATCGCAGCAAAATATTCCTGCGAAGATGCGGATATCACATTTCGACTTGCTCATATTTTTGAGAGCAAATTAAGAGCGTTGAACCTGTGGAATCTCTTTCAGCGAATCGAAATGCCGCTCATTGCTGTGCTTTTAGATATGGAAATGACCGGCATCAAATTGGATGAGGAGCGTCTATCGAAAATCGGGAGCGAAGCGCGCCGCAAAATGGAAGAGGTTAAGAGCGAGATATTCGACATCGCTGGCGAAGAATTCAATATAGATTCGCCGAAACAGTTGTCGCACATTCTGTTCGATGTGCTCGCCATTCCGCCGCTCCGCAAGACGAAAACAGGATATTCCACCGATGCGCAAGTGATGCAAGAATTAGAATTGCAGGGATACGAGATTGCGGAGAAAATTGTGCGCTATCGAGAGATGTCCAAACTGCTGTCCACATACATAAATGCGCTGCCAAAACTGATAAATCCGCAGACAGGGCGCATCCACACGACATTCAATCAAGCGGTTGCCGCGACAGGAAGACTTTCGTCGTCCGAGCCGAATTTGCAGAATATCCCGATTCGGCACGAATTCGGTGCAGAAATACGAAAATGTTTCATCCCTCAAAATGGCTGGTTAATGATGTCCGCCGACTATTCCCAAATCGAACTGCGATTGCTCGCCCATTTTTCACAGGATGGGAATTTAATTTCGGCATTTCTTCGCGGAGACGACATTCACGCATACACGGCATCGCTAATCACGGGACTGCCACAGGACACGATTACACAGGAACTCCGCAGAGTTGCGAAAACGGTGAATTTCGGAATAATGTATGGACAGAGTCCCTATGGGCTTGCTCAACAGTTGAAAATCACAAATGAGGAAGCAGCAGCATTTATCGACAACTATTTTCAGCGATACCCACAAGTGCGGAAATATCTTGATTCGATAGAGAAATTTGCCGAAGAGAACGGCTATGTGGAAACGATTTCGGGTCGCAGGCGATATTTGCCCGAAATCGAAAGCGAAAGCCATCAAATGCGCGAAGCCGCAAAACGAGCCGCCGTCAACACGCCATTTCAAGGCTCCGCAGCAGATATTATAAAAATGGCGATGATTTCAATTCATAAAAAACTAAAATCGCAAAAATTCTCTGCCAAAATGTTGCTCCAAGTTCACGACGAACTTATCTTCGAATTCCCGCCAAATGAGGAGAAAAAACTCACCGACCTCGTTCGAGCAGAGATGTCGAATGTTGTCCAACTACGCGTTCCCCTCGTTGTGGATATCGGCATTGGCTCGAATTGGGGCGAAGCACATTAAACACAAAGTTGCAAGTTCAAAGTAAAAAGTTAAAAAATCGATTGTCCCTTACTCTATCTGATGAAACAGTAAAAGCAAAAATCCGCGAAAAATTGCCATCCTGCCGCAGTGAGAAACGAAAATATTATCGACAGCAATGAGCGCAATACATAAGAATTGATAGGGATTGATTTTCAAGCGGAATGCTTGTTAAAACGGCAGTTTCACATATTCGCCCATCAGCGAGAGCCATCCATTGCCACTCGGTATAAGGAGATTTTCGCGAATGTATCTTCCATCTGCAACTGTGTTTTCGTCCAATCCTGCGGCGCGGAAAAATTCTGTAGGTCTTCCACTTCCGCTGTCACCTGCGCGGAGCAGCATTTTGATTTCTGCGCCATCGTCGACGCTGCGAACCGACCATTTGAGCAGCAATGGACGAATATCCACAATTTTTTTGTGCCGCTGAAATTGTATCGAAGTTTGCTCGCTTATTTTCCGCATCGCATTTTCGATATATTTCGCATCAGTATGAATTACACAGCGCCACAATGCGGATTTCACAAGGTTTTGCATCGCTTGCGGCTTCGATGAAATCGGTTTGTATGCCAATATGTTAAATCCTGCCGGCATCGCTTTTGCGAGACTTTTAATATGCTCATTCCCGATTTCCGCATTCAGATATACATCGATATATTCATCGGCGCTTTCACATCCCAGTGGCAGCGGTGGCGAAAACGATATTTTGGCGCGCGTATGATATCCTTCTGTGAAATCGAGCGGAACTTTCGCCTTTCGCAGCATTCGCTCCCAGAGGCGCAGTGTATCGAGATGACCGATGAAACGCACATCGCCGAAGCGAGAGTATTTTATTCGCACGAGTGGAACGGCGGTTCCAATTCGGCTTCTACTCTCTCGCTTTATGCGTCTGCCATATCGAATGTCCTTTTTTGGCGGCGCATCCGTAATAATCTTTTCCGAAAAACTTTTTTCTGCGAGCACCTGCGGCGGAACATCGCAAAATGCGCATTTTTCGCAATCGCGCTCCCAGCACGGCGGCGTGAACTTCCCTGTGTATCCTTTTTCGCGCTCACGCAATAAAAATTCTTTCCTAATCCCTTTATCTACTATATCCCACGGCAGTGCAGAATTTACATCCTTCTCCGAAAGAAATTCATCGCGGTTGAGCCCATTTTTTTCTATTGCATCGAAGAACAAATCTGGATTAAAAAATTCGCCCCACGCAGCGTATATAGCACCATTTTGCCAGGCATTGTAAATCGCTTTTCCAAATCTTCTGTCTCCGCGTGAGATGAGTGCTTCGATTGCAGAAATTTTTGGGTCTCGTGCGGAAATTTTAATTCTTTTCGGCGCACCATTTATAATCATTTCTTCTCGCCGCGCTAATTCATCGATACTAAAAAATTGTTCCCATTGAAATGGTGTGTGCGGTTTCGGCACAAATGGTGACAGCGTAACACGAACTGTGGCGCCGTATCGTTTCGCTATCCCGTTGATTTTGCGAAGCATATCGATAATACCTTCGACATCCGCATCTGTTTCCGTCGGCAGACCGAGCATAAAATACAGTTTTATGCTGCGCCATTTGCGGATAAGCGCTTTTTCTATGGTTTCATAAAAGTTCCCCTCATCGAGGGGTTTGTTAATAACAGAGCGCAATCTTTCTGTTCCCGCTTCGGGAGCGAATGTCAATCCCATCTTGCGATTCTCGCCGAGAACATCGAATGCTCTATCACCCAATTGGTCGATACGCAGAGATGGCAGCGAGAACTTTACCTGCTCTCGTTTCACTATCGAATCGACTTTATCGAGAAATGCAGAAATTGCCGTGTAATCCGTTGCAGAGAGCGAGAGTATTCCCATTTCCTCCCAACCTGTGAGCGCAAAATTTTTACGCAATTCCGAAAAAATGTCGTCAGGTGTTCGTTCTCGCAGCGGACGATACAGGAAACTCGCCTGACAAAATCGACATCCTCTACCGCAGCCGCGGTTCATTTCGGCACGAAGACGATTGTGCACAACTTCTATCCACGGCAAAATCGGCGGTGATGGATAAAACGAATTCTCCAATTTAGACGCAATCGCTGCGTGAATGGGATATGGCGCATCGTCGACAGGAGAAAGTCCGACGAATTTTCCACCGTCGAATTCCGCAGTGTATAGCGATGGAACATACACTCCCGCGATTTTCGATATTTCGCGCAATATTTGTATGCGATTTTTCCCTGCGTCGAGAAAAGATTTTATCGTCCGCAGAACATCGACAAATCCCGCTTCGGCATCTCCGATGAAAAACGCATCGAAGAAATCGGACATAGGTTCGGGGCTAAATGCGCCTGTTCCACCAGCGATAACGAGCGGAGAATTTCCATTTTCCCGCTCCAATGGAAAAATCGGAATCCCGCCGAGATATAGCATTTCCAGAACATTTGTGTATGAAAGTTCGGTTTCGAGCGTGAATCCAACTACATCGAAATTTTTTAACGGTGTTTTTGTTTCGAGCGAGAACAACGGGATATTCTTGCTTCGCAGGATTTTTCTAAAATCATTGGCGGGCATATACACTCTCTCGCATACGAGGTCGTTTTCTCGATTGACTATATGATATATGATTTGTCCGCCGAAATGGCTCGCACCGATTTCATATTCTTCGGGAAATGCGAGGGCAAAAGCAAGTTTTCCCGAATGCGCTTTCACGATGGAACCTTCTTCGCCGCCGATGTAGCGGGCGGGCTTTTGCACAAGAGGCAGCAATTTTTTTATTCTATCGAACGAGTTCATTTTTAATAGCCGGCGCATTCAAATTCTAATCTGACAAATTCACACTGCAATAAGTTTATATTCAAAGATTTTGCAAGACTAAATTATCCATTGCCTAAAAATGCAACTTCGATAGATTTGGACGACACAAACAATTGCACTATGACAAATTGTGAGAAAAAGACACTAAAATTGCACCTTATCTTCTCGTTTTTCAATGGTAGTTCGATGGGGGTAACCACATCGCTTTACGAAGTTATCGCGAGGCGAGCACTGGGGGCGAGCGCATTTCAAATTACACTTCTCGTGATGGGCTTGCCCGTTGCGTGGTTGCTATCTTCGATTTTTACGGGTGCTATGCAGACGCAGAAAAGTTACCGTCCATCTTTGATTGCCGCTGGAATTTTGAGAATTGCTGCGATGGCGGGAATGTTCTGGGTGCGCTCTCCTTGGCAGTATCTTGTGCTTATGATACTGTTCTTGCTGCCATTAGGCATAATAAATCCCGCACAGAATTTTATTCTTGCAAGAAACTATCCCGATGAGCGACGCGGTGCCTGGTTCGGAATTGCTACATCCGTAATGAACGGGATGAGTCTCATCACTGCAATTTCAGGAGGAGCACTACTCGATATAAACGAACAGTGGTTCAGATGGATATATTTTTTAGTCGGCATACTCGGCGGAATAACGAGTTTCGTGTTGGCAGCGATACCCGTTCCGCAACGGAAAAAACTGGAACAGTGGGAAAATCCTGTTAAAAAAATTGTTTCGATTTTCAAAACGGATAAAAAATTCTGGATTTTCGAGCGGAATTTTTTCATTTACGGCTTCGGATTTCTGCTGTTGTCTCCTGTGATACCGCTGTTTATGGTGGATGCGCTTCAAATGAGTTATAAAGAGATTTCTTTTGCGCGAGGCGTTCTCGGAATGCTGGGAATTATTGTTTTTTCGCCATTTACGGGCAAAATTTTGGACAAGCATAATCCATTCACTTACGCCAGCAAGATTTTTGCGCTGCTTGCGTTGTTTCCGATTATGCTACTCGGCGGAAATATTTTTGGAAAATTTGCCGTATATGCGGCGTATATATGCTATTCGCTTGCTATGGCGGGTATCACAATCGTGTGGAATCTCGGCACGATATTTTTTGCCGAACCCGATTATGAAGCGACATATCAATCCGTTCACATAACGATGACGGGGCTTCGTGGACTGATTGCCCCCGTATTCGGATTTGTGGCGATGCACTTTTTAGGTTATCCTGCCGCATTCGGATTATCATTCTCACTGTTTTTGTTGGCGTCTTTTATGATGAAAAGCGCCGCAAAAAAGTCTATGATGGAACCGAGTTGAAAGAGACGAGCATTTCGTCCATCGCTCTTTCGGCAGATACGAATGCGTTTTCGA
>JALTEE010000263.1 GCA_027007865.1 bacterium | reverse complement strand
ATATAGTATCGTTCTCACCCGCAGTGGCGAAATGCTTTCTAATCCACAGTGGGCAAAAATGCTCGAAGACATCGCCATCTCGCCGGGCAGCGCAACTTTTCTCATCGGCGGTGCAGACGGATTGTCGGACAAAATCATATCGCAATGCAGACGAAAGATATCGCTCGCACCGATTACAATCCAGCACGATGTCGTGCTAATTGTTCTGCTGGAACAATTATATCGTGCGCTTGCGATAAATGCAGGTTTGCCATATCATCGCGGAGAATAAAACCCACGAGGGAGAAATCCCTGTGCCGAGGAACTTCCCCCTCATCTCCCCTCCTGTTATCTACTCGCTGCTTGTTTTTTCCTCATAAATGCCGGTGTATCGTAATCATCGGCAGAAAAATCCATTATACCTGGTGAAAAAGTGCTCGGGACAACCACGGTCTCCTCATTTGGATTTTCTTCCTGTTTTATCTGTGGGCTTTGGGTTTCTTCAAATTTGTGCTGCTCAGCTGGAACGAATGTCGGCGCTGTCTGAACGGGTATCGCTTGGGCTGCAATTGGTTGAGGCTGTCGAATAGGCTGCTGCTGTGTTTGCACTACTTGTTGCTGTGGACTCTCAAACATATCCATAGCCTGCGATAATCTTTGCGTGAATGTTGTTCCAATTGGCACTCTGCGCTGTTTAGCTTTTTTCTGAAATCCTGCTGCGATAACGGTTATTCGCACCTCGTCCTGTAACTGCTCGTCTAAAACGACACCGAAGATAATGTTTGCCTCGGGACCTGCCTGCTCGGATATGAGCCTTGCGGCTTCCGCCGCTTCTGCCAGCGAAAGAGTTGGGTCTCCTGTGATGTTGATTAGAACACCTTTTGCGCCCGTTATCGAGACATCGTCTAATAGCGGGCTCGATATCGCCTTTCGTGCTGCTTCGAGTGAGCGTCCTTCGCCATTTGCGATGCCGGTGCCCATCAATGCATCACCACCCATTCCTTGGAGAACCGAGCGAACATCGGCGAAATCGAGGTTTATCAAGCCTGTTCGCGTAATAAGTTCCGAAATCCCCTGCGTAGCGTGAAGTAGAACTTCATCCGCTTTTGCAAATGCAGATGCGAAAGTGGTATCTCGTTCGACCAAAGTGAGCAGTTTTTCGTTCGGGATGACAATTAATGTATCCACGACATTTTTCAACTCCTCGATGCCCATTTCCGCGTTCTGAGAACGTTTTCGCCCCTCGAAACTGAACGGCTTCGTTACTACAGCAACCGTCAGAATACCCATATCCTTTGCGAGTTTTGCTATGACTGGCGCAGCACCTGTGCCCGTTCCACCGCCCATACCCGCTGTGATAAAGAGCATATCGGTATCTTCGAGATGGTCTGCAACGAGGTCTTTGTCTTCCTCTGTTGCTTTTTTCCCTGTCTCAGGGTCTCCACCTGCACCGAGACCCTTCGTCAGTTTAGTCCCAATTCGGATTTTGGTGGGCGCTGCGTTCAATTCCAGCATTTGATGGTCGGTATTAACTGCTGCAAACTCTACGCCACCTAAACCTGCTTCAATCATACGATTGACCGCATTGCCACCAGCGCCGCCGATACCGAGAACTTTCAGCCGCGCTACCTGACCTATCTCCAACTCATCAGGAGCCAACTCGAACACCATAATACACCTCCTTGTATTTGTTGATATTTATAGTTTATCGTTAATTGTTCAAAGTTTTCGCAGAATGAGGTCTTTTATTCTACTCCATAATCCGCCGAGTTTCCCTTGCGCCATCTCGACCTGTTTCATCATATTTTTTCGTTTAGCTGCAATATTTATTGCTCCCAGCGCTATGTGATAGTCCGGTGTGTTCATTCCTTCTGGCATCGGACTTATATCTCCAGGTAATCCGAGTCGTGTCGGCATTTTTAAAATTCGCTCTGCAAGGTATATTATTTGTGGCATCAGCGATGTTCCACCTGTGAGCACGATTCCCGCAGGTAATTCATCCTTATCTAATTTTCCACCGACTTCTTCGATACGCTGTTTCACCATCAATAAGATTTCCTCGAGTCGCGCTTCTATTATTGTTCCGATAAATCTCCGTTTCATTTTCCTCGGTTCTCTGCCACCTATGCCGGGAATCTGCACTTCTTCGTCTTCGGGTATCATATTTTCCACAGCACATCCGAACTCGAAAGCAATTTTTTCCGCTGTTTGATTCGTAAGTTTCAATCCCACCGTCAAATCGTGGATTACACTTTCTCCCGCGTAAGGTATCGTCGCTGTATATCTCGGTTTATTATCCTTATATATTGCGGCTTCGGTTGTTCCTGCACCTATATCGAGCATAGTGACGCCTATTTCTTTTTCTTCCTGCGACAAAATCGCTTCGGCAGCAGCAATTGGTGCAGCAACAAAATCTATCGGAACAATATTTGCGCCTTCGAGCGCCATTAGCAAATTTTGCATCGCTGCATTTTGGATTATAAAAATCATCACATTTCCACCGAGTTTCGAACCCGCAACGCCCACGGGGTCTATGATGCCCGTGTTCCCATCCACATCGAAATCCATAATCGCATAATCGATTATCTGTGCATCCTGTGGTATCGGGATATTTTTCGCTGTTTCGATTATTTTCGCCACATCCGATATAGATACTTTTCCACTCTCCTTCGGAATCGATGTTACTCCGTGACTTTTCACCGCTCGCAGTTGGCTTCCGCCCACGGCAACAACCATTTTCTTTACTTTTAATTGTGCCTGCTTTTCAGCGGCGGATAGTGCACGCAATACCCCTTGCTCCGCTTTTTCGATGTTCACAACATTTCCTCGAACTACGCCATCGTTTGGAGCAATAGCAAAGCCACGCACAACGAAACCCACTTCACCTTGTTCGGCAATGACAACAGCGGTCTTAGATGTTCCGATGTCTATGGATGCCATTACATCGTCCATATCAACTGCTCCTGCTCGATGGTTTGTTCTCTTTGTAACCTTTTTTGAAACGAACGATTCCCTGGTCGGGAAATCGTAAGTCGATTTGCACAACATCTTTTTCCTCAGTGCCGAGTCCATTCATAATTACATTTAGTTTTTCAAGCGGATTTTCGCTTTTGTCGGATAAGGCAACTTCGATTCCGTTCTGCACGAGGAATAGTGAATATTCGCCATTTTCTCGCGAAATTATTTCAGAAACCTTATCGAGGAATGATGGGTTTTCATCAGAAATTTTATTTGCGAATTTCAGCGCTCGGAGCACAGATGGTTCGTTGACTTTTTTATATGGAATCGGCTGATATATTTGTGTAGTGGTTATCAGCGGTAAATTGGATATTTTGCGCGGGTCGGTTATCGGTATCGCATCTCCATTTTTCGTAAGTCCCCAAATTTCTCCGCAGTTCAGTAAATAGGACGGTGTTTTTTCCACGACAAATATCTCTATACCATCGGGTAGTCTTTTGCGCACTTTTACTCGTTCGATGCGGGGGTCTGCAAGGATGTTTTGCTCGACAAATCCTGTGGAAAGCAGCAGCAGATTATCACCATAGTGAAACGGTAGCGCTATCTCATTTTCTCCGATATCTCGCAGTCCAAAGAATTCCACACGCTTGACCGTGAAATATGGTGTTATGAGTGCCCACCCCACTATCAGCGAAATCGCAGCGGCAAGAATTATTCCTATGTTGAAAATTTTTTTCATATCAAATCTTTTCCCGAAAACCTACTGGAATCACTTCCAGTTCGAGTTCTATGTTAAATTGCTCGAAAACTTTCTCTCTGGTATATCGAATAAGTTCTACAATGTCCTGCGCTGTTGCATTGTTTTTGTTGATTATAAAATTTGCGTGTTTTTTAGAAACTACTGCGCCGCCGATTGCTTTCCCTTTCAATCCTGCGTTTTCGATGAGCATTCCTGCATAATGTCCTTCTGGATTTTTAAAAATGCAGCCAGCGCTTCGTTCTCCCAAAGGTTGTGTCGCCGCTCTGCTCGAATTGAATTTCTTAATTTCTTTAAAAATCGAATCAGGGCTTTTTTCGTCGAGCATCATCGTTGCAGAAAGAATAACAGTATCGTCCGGGACTTTTGCTCCGCGATATTTCGCAGCGATTTTATCCACTCCGATTTCCTCGATACCTTTCCTCGTTAATATTTTTAGCGACACAACTTTATCGTAGAACGATTTTTCATAAGCGCTTGCGTTCATTTTTGCAGCGCCGCCGATAGAACCGGGAACACCTGAAATTTCTTCCAATCCACTGTATCCGCTTTTTGCAGCGATAGAAATTGCATTCGATAAAGCAGCACCAGCGCCGAAGTGCCATCTTTTACCATCTATTTGAAAAACATTATCTATTCCACCATCGATTATAGCGGCGATTCCATCGAACCCGTCATCGGAAACGAGCAAGTTCGTTCCACGCCCAATAATCAAATATGGCAAATTTGCTTTCCATATAACTGTCATCGCATTTTGGAGTTCAGCAGCGGAATTTGGGAAAACCGCAAGTTTTGCGGTTCCACCGATAGCAAAACTGGTAATTGCAGACAGCATATACCTTTGCTCTGTTCGACAAATCTGCGATAGATTTTCAAATATGTCATCCTGCTCATTCATGCTACTTTTGCCATCATTTTAGATATTGTTTCCTGCGAATTAGTGTTCACATCTTCACTATTGTCTTTTCCGCGTTCATTCAGCATTTTTAAGAATGCTTCTCCGATTTTCCATACTGTTCCTGCGCCGATTGTAATCACGAGGTCTCCGGGGATAACTATATTTTCGAGTAGTTCTGGGATTTTTTGTGCATCTGGTTCAAAATAGACATTTCGATGTCCAAAATCCTTTGCCGCTCTTGCAATCATTTCACCCGATACACCTGAAATCGGGTCTTCCCGCGAACCATAGATTTCTGTTACTATGAGCACATCGGAATTCAAAAATGCCTTGCCAAATTCTTGGAAGAATTCCTGCGTGCGCGAATAGAGGTGTGGTTGGAACACTGCTACAATTCTGCGGTCATAGGCAGTTTTCGCGGCTTCGAGCGTTACCGATATTTCCGTAGGATGATGCCCGAAATCATCCACTACAATGATGTCGTCTATTTCACCTTTTATCTGAAATCTGCGATACACACCTTTGAACTTTTCCAGCGCTGCTGCGATTTTATCGAATTCGATGCCGATTTCCAGCCCGACAGCGATTGCAGCGAGGCAATTTTTCACATTGTGAAGTCCGATTAGATTTGTCCGCACCAATCCGAGTGGTTTGTCATCCGCCACGGCGACGAAATTAGTTCCGTTCTGTCTAAACTCCACTTTTATTGCACGGACATCTGCCTGTGTGGAAAGCCCGTATGTTATTATTCTGCGCTCGATTTCAGGCATCAACTCTTGTAGAGGTGGCTCGTCGATGCACATTATCACGGCGCCGTAGAACGGGACTTTGTTCATAAATTCCATAAATGCTCCGCGAAGCTCGTCCATATTGGAATAGCACTCCATATGTTCACGCTCGACATTTGTAACAACTGCAATAGTGGGAGAAAGTCGGAGAAATGAGCGGTCGAATTCGTCCGCTTCCGCTACGAGATATTCTCCCGTGCCGAGCCTGACATTCGACGAAAGATTAACAACTTTTCCGCCGACGATTACTGTTGGGTCGAGGCCGGAACTTGTAAGGACTTCTCCCACGAGCGATGTGGTCGTGCTCTTGCCGTGCGTTCCTGCTATGCCGATACCATATTTCATTCGCATAAGTTCGGCGAGCATTTCCGCTCTGCGAATGACAGGAATTGCGCGTTCGGACGCCGCTATAAGTTCGGGATTATCTCCGCGAATTGCCGATGAAATTACTACAACATCGGCATCGCCAAGATTTGTGGGAGAATGTCCATAATACACGGTTGCGCCGAGTTTTTCGAGACGCTCGGTTGCCTCTGTTTTGCGCAAATCCGAACCCGTGATGTTGTATCCGAGGTTCAGCAGGATTTCAGCGATGCCGCTCATCCCACTTCCACCGATACCTACAAAGTGTAACCGCTTGATTTTCTTAAACATATGTCCACTTCTGGGGCTCATTGCCCACCCCCTATTTTTATTTTTTAAACATTATTAAAAATGAACAAGTATCAATTACTCCATATCATTCTCTATTGGTTTTCAAGAACACCTTTGCACTTTTAATTTTGTATTTTATTTTTTTTGACTAATTTTTCATCCTTCGAGCATTTTTACGATTTCACCCGCTATATTTTTTGCGGCATCCGGTTTCGCCAATGATTTTGCGGCGCTGCTCATTTTTTGCATTAGTGCAGAATTTGTTAAAATTTCCGCAATTTCTGCGCTCAAAATCTGAGGTATCAAATCTTTCTGGTCGATAATCACCGCCGCGCCTGCATTTGCAAAGGCTTTTGCATTTGCTTTCTGGTGGTCGGCTGCTGCATACGGATATGGAATCAATACCGCTGGCAATCCCGCTATCGCAATTTCAGCGAGCGTCAATGCTCCTGCTCGGCTTATAACCATATCTGCAGCGAGATACGCATTTCCCATATCGTCGATGAATGGCTGCAACGCAATTGGCAAATCTTTTTCAGCAATATATTTGTCGAGCGATGGAAAATCCTGTTCGCCACACTGCCATATTATCTGCGTCTTTGGCGGAATCTCGTTTTTGTCGATTACGATTTTCATCACTTCATTCAGCGCTGACGCGCCTTGGCTACCTCCTGTGAGCAATATCGTTCGATAATTCTGCAATAATCCGAACTTGCGTCGCGCACTTTCTTTATCGCTGTTCGGAATAGCCAGCACTGCGGGATTCCCTGTGAATATGGCTCTACTTTTTCGCCATAGCAGTTCTTTCGCCTGCTCGAAGCCAAGAAAAACTCTTTTTGCGAACAACGAACCGAGTTTCGTCGCCAGTCCTGGATATGTGTTCTGCTCTTGAATGAACAACGGTTTTCGGGTCGATTTTGCAGCGATTATGGCGGGTGCGCTGACATATCCGCCCGTGCCGATAACGGCATCGCTGCGGAAATCCTTGATAATCCGTCTAACCCGACTACTCGATTTCAAAAAATTTCTCAAAGAACTAATTCCACGCCAAGGTTTTGCATCTACAATTTTTAGTTCGAAACCTGCATCGGGCACGATTTTGCGCTCGAGTCCTCGCTCCGTTCCGACAAATAGGAACTGTGCTTCGATGTCGAACTTCATCAGGGCACGAGCGATATTCAAAGCGGGTATTATGTGCCCTCCTGTGCCCCCTCCTGCAATTAAGTAACGCATTGTTTTCTCAGTATTTCAACTGCTGGTTTTGCCACAGGCACTCTTACTGTGCCTGAAATATTCAAAAGAACTCCGATAATGAACATATGAACAACGAGTTGCGACCCGCCATAACTCACAAATGGCAGCGGAATACCTGTGGTTGGCAAAAGTCTTGTTACCACGCCGAGATTTATCAGTGCAAAAGTAAAGATTATCGCAGTCAGCCCGAATGCGAGGTATGCGCCAAATCTGTCCGGTGCACGCAACGCAACACGAATTCCACGCCAGGCTATATATGCAAAAATTATCACAACAGCGCTTGCACCGATTAAACCCA
>JALTEE010000262.1 GCA_027007865.1 bacterium | reverse complement strand
CCTGTGTCCTTCCTCTGAAATACCATAACAACTATCCAATGTTTCCTCCCTAAGGTTTTATCAATAACAATATCATTATGGTTTACCTCATCCCTTCCGTAAAATGCCCTTGCACCCGTAATGTATGAAACTACATCCAGTATCTCGGATGGTACATTTGCTGCTATTTTAATCTTGCCTCGCACAGGTGTTTCTTTCCCATAAAGTGCATCAAGTGCAAGGGTTGTTGCCTTAAATCCTGCCGCAGTACCAGGGCAGATGTGCCCTGTGTAAAGACCAACATCCTGAATGGAAATGGTGATAACAGTATCATCAGGATTCAATGAACCTACCATTACCCCCAGAGGTTCTTTGATTTTGATGGGTGGCACATCTCCGTAAAATTCCTGTGCCCAGTTTGCGGCTCCAAAGGATATTGTCAATGCAGACAGGAAAATTACAGCACTAATAAGTTTTTTAAACATAATTAACCTCTTTTTTTAGAGTTTCAGGGCAGGTATTACAACCCACCCTGAAACCACAGTAAATGCTGCTACTAAACATGCTCTTCGGCAATATGACCGATATGAGCGAGAACATCATGAAGATGCTCATCCATATCTTTCACATGACCATGCATTTCCTTGAAATGCGGACTGTCCTTGCATTCATTTTCCGCTTTCGTCAGAAACGCCTCGATGTCCTGATGGATGTGCTCTAGGTCGCTCTTCAGATGCAGCACATCATCCTTCAACAGTCCCATAACCTACCTCCTGTTTGAGTGTTTTTCTCCTTTTTCGAGCAATTTTATTAGGAGAATAATTTTAAAATTAGATTTAATACTCCGCCTACTATCAATGTAGAGACAATCATAATTATCGTTGATTTTATCATATCTTTTATGCCGAGTTCCTTGACCAGAATGGCGAATGTTGCCACGCAGGGGAAATACATTGCCAGAACGACAGATGCTACGACCATTTGATTTGCTGTTAATCCCAGTGGAACGAGCATTCCGACCGCGACATCTTTTCTAAGAAAACCGATTACCAGCGCTCCGATGGCTTCTTTCGGCAACCCGAGAATCCCTGTTACAACAGGCGCTGCAATTTTGCCGATGAACTCGATTATGCGGAGTGCATAGAGAATATTTACAATCAAAACGCCTAAAAGCACATAGGGAACGGCTTCTTTCAAAAAGCGAAATGTTCTCATCCATAATTTTTTCAAAAGCGCTTTCATATATGGTAAGCGATATGGAGGAATCTCGACGAATATCTCGGGGCTTTCTCCCTTCAAAAACAGGTTGAGCAATACTCCGAGAATTATCCAAACGATGAACAGCGTTCCGAATACGATACCGAGTCCATAAGCGCCGTATTGTCCAATCAATCCTGTTATCATTGCTATTTGCGCCATACAAGGTATCGCTATCGCCATAATAGTCGCAGCGATGAATCGTTCTCTTCTGGTCTCCAATATTCTCGTTCCCAACGCTCCGGGAACATTGCATCCGATGCCTAAAAGCATCGGTATTATCGAGATACCGTGTAATCCGAGTTTGTGCATAAAAGTATCGACCAGAATGCCGAGTCGCGGAAGATAGCCGGAATCTTCCAAAAAGCTCAATACGAAATAGAATGCGACGATGTATGGTAGCACCATCCCAAAAGGAACGAATAATCCGGTCGTCAAAAGCCCCAGCGATTCGACGAAATCTATTTCGCCATCGACGAGTTTGCCGACTAATACATTGTGAATGAATCCCGATGAACCGAGCAGCAAGGATAATTTCATTATCAGCGGCGCCCACAAATGCTCGAACAAAGGCTCGAATATGTATCCAATCAACGATTCGCCGATGAAGCGTATGATTTTAAATGCGAGAAATAGAATACCGACGGCAATTGGAATTCCTGTTATCGGATGAACAGACGCGTCTCCTAATTTCTCCCAAAAAGTGTGATGATGATGCGTCAATGTCTGCACTGTCTCGACAATTTTTCCGATTTCAGACCATCTCTCATCGTCTTCGTATCGATATGTGCAGACTTTTACCTCGTCTAATTTGGATACGAGTTTTTTAATGCCTTCGCCGGTGATACCGCAGGTTGGAACAACAGGAACATCCAGAATATCTTCCAATTTTTTCGCATCTATATGGATTCCGATATGTTTTGTTTCATCCCAGAAGTTCAGGCAGATAATGAGTGGGATATTTTTCTTAATCAATTGAAACGTGAGCGAAAGATTTCTTTCTATGTTCGTAGAATCGACAATATCGACAAATATATTGTCTTTTTCTTCGATAAATTCGTCGAGCATATCGACAGCGACTTGCTCCGCTCTCGATGTCGGTTCGAGTGTGTATGTTCCTGGCACATCTATGACTTCTATCTTTTCATCGCCGATTTTAATATATCCTTTCGTGAATTCGACAGTAGTTCCTGGATAGTTCGATGCGATTACATTGACACCTGTCAATCTTGAAAAAATAACGCTTTTCCCGACATTCGGATTGCCTATTAGAAGTATCTTTTTCATTTTTTATTATTCCTGTTCGGGTTCTCGTTTAACAATAATTTTAATCGCCATACCGAAACCGAGCGCCGCTTGCGTATTTCCCATTTGTATAGTTACAGGTCCTCGCATAAGCTGCGTGGAAATTTTCCTGATTTTAACTCCCACTCTGATCCCAAGAGATTCTATTCTTCTATGAAATCCGATTCCGCCTTCGATTGCGACAACAGTCGCCACTTCACCCGATTTCAGTTGTGTCAAATCGATTTTTCCCATTTTCAACTCCTTGCGATTATCATTCGATTAAATATCAAAACAAACCATATCCTTGAAGATACGGTTCGAGATAATGTCATAAGTATCCAGAGCGGCGGTATTTTTATTCTCGTTTCAGATTTCATAGGTCTCTCCTTTTGCTTGTTATACCTTAAATTCCTCCTTGAACTCGAACGATAAGACGCGCCGCTTCTTCGGGTTCCTCGTCTGGCGCTGATAGCGGCATTTCATAATCTATTCTCAATTTCGCATCATATTCGCCAAGCCCCAGAGAAACACCAGCGGTCAAATAACTATATATGTGGTCGCCCTCCACATTAGACGCCTTGTCCCACGACTGATACATCACATAAGGCTGGATATATGGCAAAACATCCGAGCCTGTTTGCACTGCATAGGCGCCTTCAACATAGAATGCGTTCATCTTTAAGTCTTCGGAAGTCATTATGCTGTCGCCGAATGGGCTATAAAATCCCTTACCTATATAATATTCCCCGCGCAAATGTGCATTTAACCTATCAAAATTCAATCCATATCCCATTCGAGAGCCATTATCGGGTTCTCCATCGAACTCGAAATCCTGCAGCCAATCGGTGTAGAATCCAGCAACAGACAGTCCTTCGAGCGGTGTGCGAAATGTGAGACCGAGATTGATGTCGTGTTCCTCGTCGAATGTGCCCGTTGCTCCATCGAGATATGCGAACTGTGCGGCGATTCCCATCGTCCCGGTGAAATTGTAGTCGGTTTCAAGTACTGCGCCAGTCGGATGGCAGGAAGCGAATGTTTTTGAAAAACGAGGTTTTTCTGCGGTTATAACATTTACGCATTCATCGTATAGTTCAAAACCGCGCATAATATGCCCTTTTATAATGCCTGCTTTCAGGAAATCGAATGGTTTTATGAACAATCCCGCTTCCATCAAGAGAATTTGATTTCCAGGTCCCATACAAGTCGCAGAACCTATTTCCATATTGTATTCGATGAACGTTCCAAGTTGCCCAGTTGCTTCGATAGTAGCATGCCGAATGACAAATTTATCATCGGGAACAAGATAACCCGATACAGTGTCATCATCACCGATATACATTTCGGACTGCAAAGCGACCTCTGCGTGAATCTCGGGTAAAATCGATTCATCAGCACAAACAACGGCAACAATCCCAAAAGTCATCACTGAAAGAACAATGAGTGGAAACACACCATGAATCTTCATAATTAGCCTCCTATACAAATATTTGTGTTCTCATACAAAGTTATAAAAATCTAACTTTTCACCAAAATAATATTGTTGTCCTATCGTGTCAAGGAAAATTTTTAAAATGTTTGTCCGCTTTGCTAAAATGAATATATTATGTTAGTTAAAGAATCCCAAAAATTCTCTACTTGCATTTTTAAAGATTTTTAATAATTTTCATTCGAGAGTTTTGCAAAATAGGAGGATTTTAATATGAGCAGGAAAATAAATTTTGCGCTCGGTTTCCATATTCACCAGCCCGTCGGGAATTTCGACTCGGTATTCGAGCGCGCCACAAACGATTGCTACCGTCCGCTGCTCGAAGCGATGCACAAACATAGCAAAATACCTTTCGCACTGCACATTAGCGGACCCGTGTGGGAATATTTCGAACGAAATCATCCGAATATCTTCACACTCGTTTCGGAAATGGTGGACAGAGGACAATGCGAACTTCTCGGCGGAGGATTTTATGAACCGATACTCGCAGTCATTCCGAAAGAAGACGCAATCGGGCAAATCGAAAAGATGGCGAACTATCTCGATGAAAAGTTTTCATATCGTCCCGATGGAATCTGGCTTACAGAGCGCATCTGGGAGCCGCAATTGCCCGCGCTCCTCGATGAAGCGGGAATAAAATATCTCGCCGTGGATGATTATCATCTAAAGGCGGTCGGCATCAGCGGCGACGATTTGCTCGGATATTTCACCACCGAAGAAGATGGAAAGACAACATCGATTTTCCCGATTAGCGAAATTCTGCGATACACTATTCCTTTTGCAGATGTCGAGAAAACACTGCGCTATCTCATTTCGATAGCGGACGATACGGGCAAACGCCTTGTCGTTTTCGCCGACGACGGCGAAAAATTCGGACTATGGCCCGGAACAAAAAAATGGGTCTGGGACGAAGGATGGATGGAAAAATTTCTCAACGCTCTCGAAGAAAATAGCGGCTGGATAAATATGCTTTCTTTCTCCGATGCGCTACGAGAATTAAAGCCGAGCGGCAGAATTTATATGCCGACAGGCTCGTATTTCGAGATGAGCGAATGGACACTGCCCGCCGATATGGCTTATAAATTTCACAAGTGGGTCGATGAATTGAAAGACAGCGGGAAACTCGAGGAACTGCGTCCATTCGTCAAGGGCGGATTCTGGCGTAATTTCTTGGCAAAATATCCCGAATCGAACTGGATGCACAAGCGAATGCTTTGGCTTTCGCAGCAACTGCGCAGTCGAAGACGAAGGATGGGCAAAAAATTTGACGATGCACAAACAGCGCTCTATCGTTCGCAGTGCAACTGTGCATATTGGCACGGCGTATTCGGCGGATTATATCTTCCGCATCTGCGCGAGGGAATATGGACAAATATTCTCGAAGGAGAAAAAATTATCGAGGAAACGGCGTCTTCGAGAGGCGTGATGGTCGCCGATGTCGATGCCGACGGACTCGATGAAATTCGCCTTTCAAATGGAGAAACATCGCTCTGGCTCGCTCCTCACAGGGGAGGCGCAATCGCTGAAATATCTTTTTTGCCCACGAGAACAAATCTGACCGATACACTCGCAAGACACAAAGAAGGCTACCATAAATTGCTCTGGGAAGCACAGCAACAGCAAGAAAACGAACATACATCCATTCATAACAAAATTATAGTAAAGGAAAAGGGATTGGATAAAATCCTGCACTACGACAAATATCCTCGTCGTTTCGCTCAGGAGCATTTTCTCTTGACATTCACGAATAGCGATGAAATGGAGCAGATGGAATATGTCGAATTGGGCGATTTCATCGATGGTTCTTACGCTGTCGAAAAAATGCGCAAAGTGAAAGGCGATAGTGAAATTGTTTTGTTTCGTGAGGGCGTTCTTCGATATGATGAACAAGTATTTCCCATTGCAATGCGGAAGAAAATCTCGCTGCAAGGTCCAGGAAGTCATATAATCGTTTCATACGAAATCGAGAACCGAAGCAATTGGCGGGAATTTCTTTTCGGAGTGGATACAAACTATTCGCTTCTTTCGCGAGACGACCCGTCGCGATATTTCCTTTTCCCTCACGAAACACTGATTCGAGTTCATCCTGGCGATAGGAAAACCTATAACAATGTAGATGGCTACGAACTTATTGATGAAAGTCGCGGTTTCCGCATCGACTGCCGCTCGAAATCGGACAAATTATGGCTGTTTCCAATCGAAACCGTATCGAATTCCGAAGGTGGCTTCGAGAGGGTGTATCAAGAGACATCGCTCGTTCATCTATACCGCTTCGATTTAAACAGGGGGGAGAAAATCAAAATCGAGATTAGATGGAAGATAGAAAAACTATAGAATATCTCTAATCACTTTCCCATACTTTTCCAAAGGGTTTTTCGGAGTTTGTATGGGTCGAGTTCTTTATCGTAATATTTTTTAAAAGCATCCACTACTCGCGGGTCAAACGATTTTCCACTCATAGAAATTACCTCATCCCTTGCCTCTGCAAATGTCATTGGCGAATGATATTCACGAAACGATGTAAGTGCATCGAACACATCAGCCAGTGCAATTATGCGCGCCCCAAGAGGTATCTGCTCATCCTTTTTACCGAATGGATAGCCTTTCCCGTCCCATCTTTCGTGATGCTCGGAAGCGATGAGAGGAATATCTCGCAAATGCTGTGCAAAATGGATTCTCGATAGAATTCGATAAGTCATAAGAGCGTGACGCTTTATCTGCTCATATTCATCATCTGTGAGTTTTCCTGCCTTTTGAAGTATCGAATCAGGAACAGAGATTTTTCCATAATCGTGCAGCAGCGCAGCCCAGTATATTTTATCGACGCTTTCCTGCGCAAGTCCCATTTCTTTTGCGATACCGCGTGAATATATCGCAACACGCCTCGAATGCCCTCGTGCAACGGGATGTTTTGCATCGATTGTGAATGCCATAACATCCAAAAAACTCTCGAATGTTTTCAGCAGTTGTGTATACAGCATCGCATTTTCGATTGCCGCTGCAATTTGAGCGGAAACGGCACTTAAAAAATCGATGTCGCTATCGTCGAATGCTTCTCCATTTGTTTTATTTATCGCTTCGAAAACGCCTATCGCTTTCCCGCGCCTGTTCAGCAGCGGCAGTGCAGCGATAGAATTCGTATGATAGCCGGTTTTTGCATCGACCGATTGGTCGAATCTCGGGTCGGCATAAGCATCGGATATGATAAGCGGTTCGTGATTTTCAAGAACCCAACCTGCAATGCCTTGCCCAAAAGGAATGACAATCGGTTTGGAATTTTGGGCAACTCTCGTCCATAAAATCCCCTTTTCGGGATTATATACAAAAACAGAACACCTGTCTGCGCCAATGCTATCGGATGTCTGCTCGATAATAAGCGGAAGAAGATTGTCGATGTCCATTTCGCTCTGGAAAGCTTGACCAATATCGAGAAGTTTTTTGAAACGAAGGACTTCTTTTTCGAGGAATGAAATCCGTTTTCTCAAATTTTTAATACCGGTATCCTCAACAAGTTGTGTATCTTGAACGGATTGTTTACTCACGAATCATAATCCTCCTCTATAAATCTCATCATAATAT
>JALTEE010000261.1 GCA_027007865.1 bacterium | reverse complement strand
GTATAAAAATCTGTCTGTCCAACCAGATGTAGGCCAAATTTCTATTCGACCATTTGCATTTGCTATGGTGTATTTATCTCCTCCTGTGGTTTCATCTAAAACTAATCCGGGGTCGTCCTTTTGAATAGTAACATTACCTGTGTATCTACCCGTACCAGAAACATCTAATTTGTAAGATGGGCTTGTTGTTCCCACTCCGACATTACCGCTACTTAAAATGGATACCACTTCCGTTCCAGCATCATTGCTTATTCCGAGGCGATATTTCGGAACTACACCGTCCCCTGCAAATGATGTGATGTTGCGAAGCTCAAAGTTCTGCGCTACATTTGTCACCGCATCACCACTTGCTGTATCTGCTTTCGATTGAAGCATTATATATGGAGAGTTGGAATAAGAACTATCCGCAGCATCGACAGGATATACTATAAAATTGCCATTATATAACGAAAGCTTTTGTGGAGGGCTCGTCGTCCCGATGCCGACATTACCCGTGGCTCTTTCTATATAGAATTTTCCATCAGGTGAAGCAAGGTTCGTTGAAATGGCAAAATCGTTGTTCGCCGATGTAAAACCTATCATTCCAACGCCCCATTCATCAGTTCCAGCGGTTCTCAATAGAATATAAGCATTTTGATTGTTAGCACCTCTATCTATAATCAAACCTGCATAATTATCCCCTGATTTTGTTGAAATCCAGGACGAACCTGTCGCTCTATAAACATCTAGTTCGTATGTTGGTGTAGTCGTTCCGATACCGACATTGCCATCTTTTATTACAACTGTGCTGTCAGGTGCGCTGTATAAAGTATCACCCACCAATGTCCAGTCGTTGTCGGAGCCGCCACCTCCAGCAGGCCAAATGACCTGCCAACCTGTGCCATCGTAAAACTTGAGTGTATCTATGTCCGAGCCGCCATCGCGGACATACAGTCCCCCTAGTGGAGTACCTGAAGGTTCGCTGCTTTGTGGGGAAAGCCCTATCATTGGGCTGAAATAACCACCAAATATATAGTTGTTGCCGTCAACATACCCAAGTGCTCCCCAATTAGTATTATCGAAAACACCAATCACGCCAGCAGAGTAGTTCGAGTAATTGTCATGGTCAGGAAAAACGCCGTATATACCGTAACGATACGCATCTTCAGCGGCGCTTCTCTCATAATTTGGACCGTCGCCGCGAATGCCAATCATTCCTGGAGCATCATATCCTGTGCCATTAGTTCCCGTGCTGTCGGCATCACCATATCCTGCAACACCAATGTTCCCGCCTGTTCCAACGATTCCCGTGCTATCAACAAGAAAGACATTACTACATCCTGCAGCACCGATAACACCTGTGGCTGTTCCGCTTCCAGAAGCACTTCCGTAAACACCGGCATTCAATCCTGTTCCACCATCTACATCTCCAAAAACACCGAAGTAACTACTACTGCCCGTAGCGTCCACTTTGCCCGCAACTCCCATATAACCACCTTTGAACCAACCGCCGTAGCCATACCAGTCAGTATTAGCACATTCTGCGTAAATACCATAGTAGTCAGAGGATGTAGCTGTGTTCTTAAAGTATCCGACGGCCGGTCCATCGCTTTCTGCATAGACAGCAGTATCACCAGAGGCAACTACCTGAATCTTATTTGTTGGGCTTGTTGTCCCGATGCCGACATTGGTACCATCATCATATATTATTGTTGAGTTCGTGAGTGTGTTCGCATCACTCCATTTGGCAACATAATTGGCGCTTCCACTACCATCAGTTAGTGAAGAACCCCACACCCGAGAATCTATCGTTCTCGTTTGAAGAACTCCCGAACTATGAGTCACAACAGTGTTGGTTGCACCAGCATCAAGAGACTGGATACGCGCACTACCATTTACATCAAGCGTGTATGATGGTCCTAATGTTCCGATGCCAACCCTCCCAATATCGGTTATTACAAAATCATTGTCTGACTCTATACTATAATCGTCCTTCATTCTTCCAATAACAAAATATTGATTTGAGGCTCTAATAAACCTATTTTTTTGGTCTGAGCCCGCATCGCTATCTTGAAATAGAATATGAACATCCGTTGCATCAGATATAGGGTTGCTAATTGTTAGGAGTTTCCCTGGTGATGTCGTTCCGATGCCGACATTGCCATTACTTAGAATGGATACCAATTCTGTTCCGTCATTATTGTTTATTCCAAGACGATAGCCAGGAACTACACCATCCCCAGCAAATGATGTGATGTTGCGAAGTTCAAAGTTCTGCGCT
>JALTEE010000260.1 GCA_027007865.1 bacterium | reverse complement strand
GACTATATAAATTGTAAGATTATTTTACAACTTATGGATAAAAACCTAAATACATTTGAAACCGACTTTCTCGTCATCGGTTCCGGGATATCGGGGCTTACTTTTGCCTTAAAAGCCGCTGAACTTGGGAAAGTGATTATAATTTCTAAGGGCGATGAAAACGAAGGAAGCACCAATCTTGCGCAGGGGGGAATTGCCGCTGTTCTGCCAGATTCAGAAAACGATTCATTCGAATTGCACATAAAAGACACTTTGCGTGCTGGCGCAGGATTATGCAAATCTGAAATTGTTGAAAAAGTCGTTAGATACGCTCCAGAAGTAATTAGACAATTAACCGAATATGGTGTAAATTTTTCCAGAAGAGTTGGCGAATCGGATGAAATCGAAACCGAACTCGGCAGAGAAGGCGGGCACAGCAGAAATCGAATAGTTCATGTAGCAGACTATACAGGTAAAGCTATCGAGGAAACACTATTAAATCAAATCCATCACAATCCGAATATCAAGATTTGGCAGAACCATATGGCTATCGACCTTCTCACGCAGCATCATCTTCCAAATTATACGATGCGTCCTTGGGAAGACATCGAATGCTATGGTGCGTATATTCTTGACATCGATAATGAAAAAGTCCACAAGGTTCTTGCTCGAAAAACAATTCTCGCTTCAGGAGGCGCAGGAAAACTATACACTCACACAACAAATACATCTGTTTCGACGGGAGATGGTATCGCTATGGCATACCGCGCTGGTGCAAGAGTATCGAATATGGAATTTATGCAATTTCATCCCACAGTTCTTTTTGAAGAAGGTATCGAGGACAAACCTTCGTTTCTCATATCGGAGGCTGTTCGCGGCGCTGGAGGAATTCTTGTCGATAAACACAAGAACAGGATAAAAATCGACCACCCTATGAATGAACTTGCTCCACGAGATATTGTCGCTCGCGCTATCGACAGAGTATTGAAGGCTACCGGTGAAAAATGTGTTTTTATCGACATAAGACATCGCGGCAAAAAATTTATTATCGATAGGTTTCCGAACATATATAACAATTGCCTTAAGCGAGGTATCGACATTACGACAGATTTAATACCTGTTGTTCCTGCAGCACATTATTTATGCGGTGGCATTCTCGTAGATGAAAATGGTAGAACAGATATTAAGAATTTATACGCCTGTGGTGAAGTTTCATACACAGGTATTCATGGCGCTAATAGGCTTGCGAGCAATTCTCTACTCGAGGCTTTTGCGTTCGCTAATTTTTGCTATCACGATATCGAATCTAAGGGTGTCGGTTCTGATAATTTCCCGAATATCCCAGATTGGGATGCTTCCGGCGTCTTCGATAGAAAAGAATGGGTGATTATACGGCACAATTATCAACTCATTCGTTCTATAATGTGGGATTATATGGGTATTGTTCGGTCATTATCCAGATTGCGGCGAGCGCTAAAAAATGTTAGGGCAATGTGGGAGGAAATAGATGAATTTTATCGTAAAAACCCTGTTCGCCGAAAGATACTCGAATTGCGCAATATGGCTTATGTATCGGAATTAATGATTCGCTCTGCTCTTTCGCGCCGTGAAAGCAGGGGACTCCACTACATTATCGACCATCCCGAGCCCGACGCTCGTTTCGCAGTGGATACTATTTTAAGCCCGAGAACTTTTTACACTGAACCTCATATTCCATAATAAGATGAGTTTATCACTAAAATTCAATAATAATTTTGCGCTATCTGAAGATACAATATGGATATTTCCTTTCAAGGAAGATATCAATAATATAATGCGCAATCTTTCAGTGGGGAGTTCTATCGTAGGAAATTTATTTACGATTGAAACTTTTTTAGATAAATTATCTGCATTCTATATTTCTAATAAAAATAAATTAAGACCTGCCACGAGATTTGCTATTGTTCAAAGGTTATTTTTACAGAGTGAATTATTATCTTTATAAAAAAAAAAAAAAAATAGTCCAGGTATAACCGAATCATTAATTCAATTATTCTCTATGTGTGATTTCGCTGGTATTCTTTATAAAGATGAAATCGATAATTGCATTTTAAATGCCAAAGACAACACTATCGGTGCACTGCAATTATATTCCGATTATCGTAATGAACTTTCTATAATGGGATTTGTTACCGATGGAGATAGATTCAGGATAATCCGTAACCATATAGATGATAATAACTTTCCACATTATTTAGAAAATATAAAACGCATTATTTTCCATAATTTTTTAGAATTTTCAATTCCACA
>JALTEE010000259.1 GCA_027007865.1 bacterium | reverse complement strand
TCATTATACCATTCAATCGAAAAGGGCGGTTCAAAAACATAAACCGAATACGCAAATCTCTGAACTCTGACTCTGTCAAGCCCGATGAAATAATTTTAATCGAAGGTGTTTCTCCTGTGTCCAAAGCGCGAAATATCGGTGCGAAACAAGCAGCAGGTAATATTCTCGTATTTTGCGACGACGATGCCATTATCGAAGATGAACGATTGCTCGAAAAAGTTATAATCACTCTTTTGTCCGATGAAAGTATCGGTCTTGCTGGAACAGCAATCGGAATACCGAAGAACTCCACCCTGTTTCAGAGATATTATGCTAAACAATATTCTCGGTCGAGCACGGAAATTTCATCGGAAATTTCGGACCGCCAAATGATAACACCGCTCTTCTGCGCCATCCGAAAAAGTGATTTCAACAAATCCGGCGGTTTCAACGAAAAACTTATCTGCGGCGAAGATAAATATTTTTGCCACTCGATAAGAAAACTTGGTAAAAGAGTGGTTATAGCACCAAATACAATAGTTTATCATCCGTTGCCTAAAAATTTTAAGGAACTAATTAGACGAGAAATATGGTATGGTTCTGCAAAAGCGCACATCGCAGATGTTCCCGACTATCCAACCGATAAAATTGTTCTAAAATCGAAATTTATGGCTATACTATATTTAATTGCACATACTTTTGTTTTTCCTTTTCGTTTTTTTATAGGTGGCCTCGACGGGAAAAGTATAGGATTTTGGCCTCTGCGAGCGATAGGCCATTATATTCACGCAATATCTTATGCAATCGCCGTTCTTAAAAAATGAAGAATATCGTTGCATCTATGAAAATTTTTCATAAATTAAATCTATCGATAAACAAAGGAAAAGAACCATAATGAACACATCAGATTTTATAATTATCGGTGGTGGCGCAGCAGGAATGAGCATCGCCGCCGCTGCAAAGCGTGCTCGAAAAGACTGGCGCGTCCTCGTCGTCGAAGCGGGCGGATATGTTTCGTATGCACAATGCGGAATTCCCTTCTACATCGACGGACGAACAAAATCTATCGACGACCTCGTGGTGTTGACGCCAGAACAAGCGCTAAATAAAAAAGGCGTGGAAGTTTTGATTAAACATCGCGTCGAAGCAATCGATGTGAAATCGCACAAAATCTCGGTAATGGATTTGAACAGGGAGCGAAAATTCGAATTGGGCTATAAGAAACTCGCAATCGCAACGGGGGCGCTTCCCATATTCCCCGATGTCTCCGGCATCGATGCGAAGGGTGTTTTCACTGTTCGCTCGCTCGAAAGTGCGCAAGCACTAAAACAGTATATCGCAGAAAATAATCCGAAGAATGCGGTTGTTATCGGTGCAGGATTTGTCGGAATAGAAATGGCAGAATCGCTCACAATGCTCGGGATTAAAACATCGGTTGTGGAAATGCTCCCGACAGTTCTCGGACTTTACGATACACAGATGAGAGATGCTGTCATAGCAGAAGGAGAACGGCACAATGTTTCGTTTCATCTCGAAAACAGTATTTCAGCAATCGAGACAAAAAATAGCAAAGTTATCGCTGTTCACACAGCGAACGGTGCAATTCCTGCGGATATTGTAATAATGTCCGCTGGCATACGCCCGAATGTGGATATAGCGAAATCTATCGGTCTCGAACTCGGCGCAAACGGCGCGATATATGTGGATTTGCATGGACACACATCGACACCTGCGATATATTCTGCTGGCGACTGCGCACAGGTGCGTGATTTAGTAACGGGCAAATGGGTTTGGACACCGCTCGGCACAGTAGCAAATCGGCAGGGGCGCGCTATCGGATATTCGATTGCCGGCAAAATTACGCAGTTCAAAGGTATTGTTCGCGCTGCGATAACAAAATTTTTCGATTTAGGAATTGCTATCGTTGGCGCACCGAAAACAGATATCGAAAAAATCGGCTGGCAGACAAAAGAAGTAACAATAAAATCGATTTCAAGTTCGCACTATTATCCCGATTACAAACCCGTCTGGGTTCATCTATATGCAGATAGTAAAACGGGGCGACTTTTGGGCGGGCAGTATGTCGGTCCCGCGGGTTCTGCTAAACGGTTCGATATTATCGTTGCTGCGGTGGCAAATCGCTGCATAGCAGAGGACATCGCATATCTCGATATTCCGTATGCTCCGCCGTTCGGCACTGTCTGGGACCCGATAAACATCGCTGCGAGCAAGTTGAGTAAATAAAAAACTATCAAAATTAAAAATCCGATTTTATAAAATGCCATATTATTA
>JALTEE010000258.1 GCA_027007865.1 bacterium | reverse complement strand
ATTTATATGTTATTATTAGTAGTTTTTTATTCGGGAATATACATTTTTCAAGGAGGTTTTCTATGTGGAAGCGTGTATCGGCTATCGGTTTGCTGGTGATGTTCAGTTCGCTGGCGCTGGCAATGGACATTATCAATGTCGGCGATTTGCGAGTAAGTCTAAAATGCGGCGGGAAATGGATACCATTTCAATGGGAACGGAGAGCGCCGAAATTGTTTATGAACTGGAAATTTTCCAATATCTACGACATCCAAATCAGAACGGGGCAGGAATATAGCATTCATCTCGAGAATACATCGTCTTTCCCCGTCGGAGTTTATGTTTTCGTGGATGGTTTGAACAGTATCGGTAGAGAAGCGGAAGGTGGCAGTTGGTGGTATCTCGAGCCGCATCAATCTTTCGACCTCGCAGGCTGGCAACTCGACAACGAATTTCGTGCCAATTTTAAATTTGTCGACCTTGGCGCTCCATCTGGTCAGGGCGGAAGATATCCCGGATGGATTTTTATCGCACAATATCGTGTTGTGCAGCCTCGCCCACCTGTTAGGAGATATGGATACGATTATGGAGCAGAATATACGGAAAAATCGTCAGAGACTTCGCGAGAAAGAGCATCGGAATCTACCGTTCGCAGTAAATCTCAAATCGCATCGACGGGTGCGGAAACAGGTGCAGGAAATGTCGAACAGCACAATGTGCAGGATATTTATCGCACACTCGAAGCGACACCCACCGGATTGGCGGCGATATATTACAGCAAGGAAAAACCTCGTGTGGTAAAGCCGAAGTGCAATCGATGGCTCGGAATAGACGCGCTAAGCAATATCGACAACGGTGTATATGTCAGCAATGTCTATCCAGAGTCGCCGGCGTCTATGGCAGGATTGGAAAATGGCGATGTAATCCTATCTTTCGATGGTGTGCCTGTTCGATATCGTTCGGAACTGCACGAACTCATTACAAAATGTTACGGTGGACAAAAAGTTATACTCGAAGTGAAAAATGTCAGAGATAAGCGCATTTACGATGTTACGGTATATATAGGTTGTAGATAGAGTTTGATTGTTGAATTAGTCGAACTTTTCATAGGCTGTGCTTTCGATTGGTTAGCATCGCCTAAATTATTTTATTTAAAAATTTTGCGAGTTTCGCAACGACATTTTTTGCGGAATATTCACTCTTGTTTTCTTCTGTGATAGGATTTAGCGAGTTTTGCTGCCATAATCTGAATGCTTTTGTAATCGCTCCCGCAGCGAGCGGTGGTTCTTCTATCGGTGCGGTGAAACCGAAGTCGTGCAGTTTGATTAGCGAATTCAGCGCTCCGTTTGCGGGACCGATGCCAATTATCGGTCTTCCTGCACCGATGTAATCAAACACTTTTCCCGGAACCATTTGTTCGCCGCCGTATTTTCGCGGAACGGTTACGAATGCGATATTCGCATCCGCTCGACACTGCATAGATAATGCTTCTCTATGCGAAACAGAAGGCAAAACTTTCGACCATCGTTCACTCCAAAATATTCGTTTCGCTTCGGATGGACAATGTCCCTGCAATATCAATTCTGTTTGCGCCAGAATATCGTCCGGTAAAAGCGAGAAAATGTAGTGTAATCGCTGCGAGTCGTGAAATTTGTTGAGTGAGCCAGAATGTAAAATGGTGAATTTTTCTCTGCGCTCGTATTTTGGTGTTTTAGAAAAATCGTCCGGGTCGAATGGTGTTGGAACTATCTCAATCGGTGCGCTGGAATATTCTTTCAAAGTCCGCACAAACGCCGCATCCGGCACCGTCATCGCATCCGCCAACGATAGCCATTTCGGAATTAAATATTCCGCATTTCGATATTGCCTTTTTCCAGCATATCTACGAATAAACGAGCCATACGGGTAAAAAATCCATAGCAAATCGCGCATATCGGCAATTACAGGCAATTGTGATGCAATTTTTTTCAACGATTCGATAAGTTCGAGCGAACTGAACGGCGGAACGGTTATCAGCGCCGCGGATGGTCTATGAATAGATATTATATCCGATAAATGTCCCGATACTTCCGTTGCCCAGTCGTGCATCGGGTCGAGTTCGTGAATGATTTTTTGTGCAATAATTTTTTTCTTGAACTTATCGATTAAATTCGGTTTTTGCGCGTAGTATATTTTGCTATTTTTCGACAAATATGTGATAATGGTGAAATCGTCGGCGATTTTATTCAGTGAGTTATCGAGAATTTTCCACGATGACTCGTGTCCGCCAGAAATTATAATCGGCTCCCAACCATACTCTCGCAAAAATTTTGCAAATCGAATTATCCGCTGGCACGAAATTCCGCCTGCCGGTGGAAAATAATATGAAAAAAGCAATATTTTTTTACGCTCTGCCATTTTTCGATAATTTAATATTGTTCTTCCGCCATATTTATTGCTATTTCCGCAACTTTTTCAGGTTCGATTTCGGTCATACATTTATGATGTCCGAGCGAGCATTTTTCTGTGCCGTGTGCGCTGCAAGGTCGGCAGGAAAGATTTTCAACCTGAACAATTCTATTTTTCTCCCCCAATGGTGCAAAACCTTGCTCGGGAACTGTCGGACCAAAAATAGACAGAACGGGGACTTTTACCGCAGATGCAATATGCCCCGCACCCGAATCATTTGAAATCATAACATCGGAAATGCCAATCGCCGACGCCGCTACGAGCAAATTTTCGCCGAACATAAAAAACATATTGTAATCTGACTGCAGCCCTTTTTTTATCTGCGCTTCCGTTTTCTTATCTGCTCCGATAAATAGAACTTGGAAACCTTCATCAACAATCATTTTTGCCACTTCGATGAAATGTGGGTATCGTTTCGTTCGCCACGCCGATTCCGGTGCTAATACGATTATTCGTTCTCCGCTCCAGCCTTCTTTCATAAGAATTTCTTGCGCTCTGTCGATATCCGCGTTTGACGGATAAAGTTTTGGTATCGTTATCTTCGGTTCGAAATGTAGTGGTCGCAGCAGATTCAGTAATCGCTCCGCTTCGTTTAAATCTTTATCGTATCGAACCGTGTGAGTGTATAGAAATTTTGCAGGTGCGGTGTCGAAACCAATTCTGATGGGTATTTTAGCCATTTTTGCGAGCGCTGCGCTTCGCCACCACCGTTGAGCGAGCAGAGCAATGTCGAAATTCATTTTGCGCAGCAACGCTGCTTTTTGTCTGATTTTTAAAAATCCACGCTCGGAGCCGTGTTTATCGTAAGTGATAATCGATGCAACATCGGGATTATTTTTATAGACATCCGCCCAGCGAGGAATTGTGAGTATATGGACTTCTCCGATTTGTGCGGCATTCGATACGAGCGGGAGAGTTAAAATATTATCGCCGAGCCAAGCGGTCTGGATTATCAAGATTTTTTGATGCATTACACATTCGATATATGGAATTTATGGTTCTTCGACAGAAAAAATTGCTCTGCGGTTTTTCCGCTTCGCTTCTACTGTTCCTTTCTTAATTATCGGGTCTTTTTCGCCTGCGGGGGAAATTTTTATAATGTCGCTGTCGATGCCCTGTTCTTTGAGAAATTCGACAATCTTTTTGCCAACAGACGATGCACGATTTTTATTGTATGTGGGACTGCCTTCTGTATCGGTGTGAATTTCGATTACAACTGTTCTATCGGGATATGCGCGGATTCGCTTCGCTACCCTGTGAAGTTGATTGAGCGCCGATGCTGTCAGTTGCAAATTACTGTCGAACAAGTTGTAGATTATTTCTCCGTTCACCGACGGGATTTTGGGGCAACCGAACAGGTCCACATCGAAACCTGTCGGTGTTCCGTTGCATTGGTCGATTCCGTCTGGGACGCCATCTTCGTCGGAATCTGTGGAACATCCGTTATGGTCCACGATTGCGCCTTCGGGAGTTTTCGCACAAGAATCCGCATAATCGGGAACGCCGTCTCTATCGCTGTCTCGGGGGCAGCCCGTTGTGTCGATTGGAATATCCGTCGGAGTTTCAGGACATCTATCGACACCGTCGAAAACGCCGTCGCCATCGCTGTCTGTGGGACATCCCAGTGAATCGACAAGCGCCGCTTTCGGGGTGTTCGGACATCTGTCGAAGCCATCGAATACGCCATCGCCATCGCTGTCGAGAGCGCAGCCTTTATTATTAACGCGTGCGCCATAAGGTGTTTTGTTGCACCTGTCGATTTTGTCGGGAACCCAGTCGCCATCGCTATCGTGAAAACCGAACATATATTCGATAAGCAACGATGTCGAGAAAACATCCTTCGTCTGCGAAGTATCGAATGTGTGCTTCCAATTTGCTGAACAGCCTATTTGCCATCTCGGAGAAATAAAAAATCGCAAGTCGGCAGCGGGAGAAAGAGCAGGTGAATATTCACCGTTGTAAAAATTAATTCCACCGGCGGAAACGATGTCGATAGCCCATCGCCTATGAATATTTGCCGTATATCGTAAATTTAATGTGAAATCGGTCGAATGTGCATCTTGTTTGTCGAACAGAAAAAATTTCCCTCCTGCGCCGACGGAGAATTTTTTCCATAACGGATGCCATATATCGCTCGAAAACAACATTCCATTATTTGCGCTGTCGTCGCTCATAGGAGAAAATGCACCCGCCGATAAATCTGCACTAATATTGCCATATGCAGCGATAGCAAACAGCAAAATCGTTAATAAACATATATTTGTAATTGTTTTCATTGTATTTTAGATATAAAATGCGAACTGTTTATAATTTCACCAACCACTCTTCGCCTTTGGAAAAGACTTTGCAGGGAACGGTCGATTTTTGACAGAAATTCATAGCATCTTGCACAGTTCCCACAATATCGCCAAAGTGCATCGGGATGACGAGTTTTGGCTTAATTGTTTTCACCGCATCGAGTGCTTCGGGAACATCCATTGTGTATGTCCCGCCGATTGGCAAAAGCGCTATATCGACAGAGAGATTTTCCATTTCGGGAATGACATCCGTATCGCCGGCGTGGTAGAGGCGATACTGACCGATGTCGATTACATATCCCACCCATTTGTTTTCTTTCGGATGGAAATCTTTCCCGATATTGTATGCGGGTACAGCACGAATTATTGCATCTTTGAGCGCTACTTCTTGCCCCGGCAAAATTTCCTGCGATTGAACACCGACATCGCATCCTGATGGCGAAACCACAACTGTGGTTTCCGATAATATTTTCGCAACATCATCCTGCGAGCAGTGGTCAAAATGCGGATGAGTAATCAGAATGATATCCGCCTTCGGCAGTGTCCCGATAAGATGATACGGGTCTATATATATCGTCGTCGCATTTTCTTTCACCAGAAATGATGCGTGTCCAAGAAATACGAGTTCCATTATATTTCCCCCATTTTTGATATTAATTCTATAAATCTCAAAATAATCGATTTAAAAACATTCGCAATAAAAACATAATATTTGTTTTCATTCGTTTAGTGCACAACACAATATAATTATTGCATTTTTGCGGGTTTTCGATTTATTTTGGTTAAAATGTTTCGGAGGGTATTTTGCAAAGATTGCCCAGAATAGTGGTTGCATTGGGCGGGAACGCGCTTTCGACACGCGGAACCGACCCCGTGGAGATACAGTTCGAGCGCGCAAAACGCTCGATGTCCAAAATCGCTTCGCTCGTGTCGGATGGCTGGCAACTTGCGATAACGCACGGCAATGGTCCACAGGTCGGCAATTCGCTGCGCCGCGTGGAACTTTCGCAGAACGAAGTCGTTCCATTGCCGCTTTCTATATGTGGTGCACAGACACAGGGCGAAATCGGCGTTATTCTTGCTCTCGCACTGGGGAATCATCTATACACAAGCAAAATGGATAGACAGGTCGTAACTGTGATTACGAGAGTTATCGTAGATAAAAACGACGCTGGATTTTCAAATCCCACAAAATTTATCGGGCAATTCTACACAAAAGAGCAGGCGGAGAAACTCATTCGTGAGCAGGGCTGGATTATGCGCGAGGATTCGAACCGCGGGTGGAGGCGAGTCGTGCCGTCGCCGTGGCCCCAGCATATAGTAGAGCGAGATGCTGTTGTAAAATTACTCGAAACGGGCGCTATCGTGATTTCTGCTGGCGGTGGCGGAATTCCCGTAATCGAAAATCGAGACGGCTCGCTGGAACCTGTCGATGCCGTGATAGATAAAGATAGAGCGTCTGCGGTGCTCGGACTCGATATCAGTGCGGAAAAATTGGTCATCATCACGGGTGTGGATATGGTATCACTCGATTTTGGCAAACCGAGCCAGAGAGATTTACAAAATTTAGATTTAATAAGTGCTAAAAAATATCTCGAAGAAGGACATTTCCCACCCGGTTCGATGGGTCCGAAAATCGAAGCATCGATATTTTTTATCGAGCACGGCGGAAAAGAAGTTATCATCACATCCATCGACCAGGTTGCGGATGCGATTAAAGGTAAAGGGCGATTCACGAAAATTGTGGATAAAAGCCCGCGTTTATCGCCTACCGATGATAATCTGCCATTATTTCAAAAGTAAGATATGTTTTGCCGATTGCATATTTCCCGAATTAAGCCGCACAAAATAGAGCCCAGATGGCATCTTTTTTTTCAAATAGTCGCTGCCATCCCACAGAACAATATAGTTTCCCGCTCTAATCTTCCATCGAGCGATACTTCGTCCTATGATATCGAATATTTCTAATGTGCCGTCGTTCGGCAGCGATGCATTGATTCGGCAGGTAGAATTGAATGGGTTTGGAACAATCGATAGCGCTATTTGTGCGGGTTTCGTTTTTTCGACGATGCTATTTGTATGAGAAGGCAATAAAGTTGCGCTTCTGCGCATATTCCCACGATGTGTTGTCCACGGCATAAGCGATGTATCTGCGGGGGAAAATGTTCGCCAGGCGTAGAGTTTGCTGTCGTATGCGGGCACCAATATCTCTAAAAGTCCGTCGCCGTCTATGTCTTCTATTGTCGGACTTGCCATTATGTCGATGCCGCAGGGCAGCGGATAGCCTGTTATAATCGGTTCGCCTGTGAGTTCGTATGCTAAAAGTTGATTCGTATTCGGTGCGAGAATTTCGAGAGCGCTGTCCCCGTCTATGTCTGCAATAACCGGTGCCGACCATTCAACATTGCCGATATCGACTGGAAAACCATCCCACATCGTGCCATCGCCCTTTATTACGGAAAGTTTCTCATCTGTTAGGAATATGATTTCACTTTTGCCATCGCCATCTAAATCCGCAAGCGATGGCGTTCTTATTCCATCGCAATATCCCAGTTCTGACATCGGAACAGGCCAACCTGGCAATATGTTTCCCTCATCATCGAATGCGTATAATCCTTCGTTCACAACGAATATAACGAATTCGAGGTCGGTTGTATCATCGTCGAGATTGGCGATTGCAGGCGAACCCCAGGGAACATTTGGAACGGTAATCGGGAAACCATCTTTTCTGCTTCCGTCGGATTCCCAAACATAAATATATCCGATTGTGGTGTCATCCGTTCCGCCGCCTACAATTATTTCAGGAGAACCGTCGCCGTCGATATCTCCAACAGCGGGAGCAGAAGCGCCAAAGGAAGTTGTGCATTCGGGCAAACTATCGACAAGATAATCGTCGCCAATGTAAGG
>JALTEE010000257.1 GCA_027007865.1 bacterium | reverse complement strand
GTTGAAAAAACAGCGCCGATTGAAGAAAAAGTTCCGTCTTTAGTGGAGGAACCGGACTTAAGTTGGGATGAGGAAAAACCCGCAGTGCAAAAAGTTCCTGAAAAAACTGTGGAAACTGGGCAAGAAAAAACTTCGGAGAAAGTTTCCGCAGAACCTTCTGAGGGTGAATTAGTTCTCGATATTCAGGGAGATATTTTTAAGATGGAACCCGATGAAGAAGAACCCGCTGAAAATGCAGAAGCACCAACTGTTGCCGAAATGCCTCCAGAACAAACCAAACAGGAAATTGAAACTAACGAAGATGTTTCTATGGAAAAAACAAAGGAAGGAATCATTGAGCAATCCGTTTCCGAACAAAAGATTCCTGAGCAAGCAGCAGAAATTGTCGAAGAACATATAGCGGAAACCGAAACACAAATACCAGAGACATCCGAAATAAGCACCGAAACCGAAGAAGCAGAGGAAAATATCCCAGACGAAATTGAATTACCCGATAAAATATTTTCATTCGACGAAGAAAGCGAAGAAACACTTGGAGGAACAGAAACAATCGAGGAAACACCTGTATCGACGGAGCAACAACCATTACAAACATCTGCGGAACAGGAACAGGAAAAAATATCTGGAATTTTTGCTACACAGGAATCGGAAGAAATTTCTGAACCCGAAACACCAATCGAAGAGACAACAAGCGAGAAAGAGAAATTAAGCACAGCAGAACCGAAAAAGCCCGAGTCTATTTCACAAGAGCAAACACAAGATGAAAAAGCCAATGAAAGCATCAAACTGCCGGACGAGATATTTAAAATGGAGGATGATAGTTCGCAGGAAAAGGTGCTCGATATAACTTCGCAAATTGCGCAGGAACAATCTCAACCTGCGATTACAGGCGAAGGTGAAATAGACGGGAAAGATGTTCAAATACCCGAACAAATTTTTGCTCCTACTGAACAGGACACAGAACAAAGTTTCGATGTAAATAAACTTCCATCTACGGAGCAGTCCGAAACAGCCGTGCCCCCGAAACCGCAAAATCAAGAACAAATCGAAGAGAACGAACAGACTGCCGAGAAAGTGGAGCCTGAAAAAATGGATTCATCGCAATCTCCCGATGCACTGGACGCTCTTGAAATTCCCGAAAATATCGTTCCGATGGCGGATTTAATGGGAGATGAAAATGAAACACCCGAAGAAAATCTCCAAGAAACATCGCGGGAAACAGTTGGAGAAATCGAAACAGAAGAAATAGAAGGTTTTCAGACAACACGAGCGAGTGATTTTGCAGCTCCTGAAGATATAGAATCCATTTCAGGTCTCGACAAGCGGGAAGATTTTACTCCGCCAGAGGACACTATCGAGATAGAAGGTCTCGAGCAGCGTCCTGAGAATGTATTAGGTGATATTTCTATGGATGAACTCGAAAATTTATTAGGAGATTCTGAAAGGACAGTTGAAAACATAGAGAACTTACCTGAAAAGGAAGCGGCGCCAGAGCAACCACATAAAATTACAGCGCCGCCTAAAGATATCGCTACTGCAACGACAGCGGAAATATTCGCCGCACAAGGAATGACGGACAAAGCAATTAAAATATATGAGCAACTTCTCGCAAAGAGCAATGTATCCGATGAAGATAGGCAGAAATTCCTTGCTAGAATAAAGATTTTAAAAATGCGGGCGAATAAATAATCCGAAATTGCTCATTACGATTACAATCTCAATTTATAACTTAATTTGTTTCCAGAAAGCCCAGCCGTTGACTGTTTTCATACCCGTAACTGCCGTCGCCGCTCCGGACATCGAAGAAAATACACCTTCGAAGTTTTCAATTACGATACCATCTTTTGTAACATCGCCCCAATATTCCTTACCCTTGTATTTGCCCTTTAATTTTGTTCCAATAGGAGGCAGTGGTTTGGCACGGCTTTTGCCAATATTCTTTTTAGCGCGACCCTTCGATATCGGACTACGGGTCTTTTTTATATTCGTTTTTGCTGCTGGTTTCCTAATACCTGAAAGCGATAATATTTTGTTTTTTGAAATAAAGTCATTCAATTGGACTAAAATATTTTCGATATCCTGGCGGAAACCATCGAGTGTCAGCATTTGCTCGCGCAAATTCTCATCTTTACTAATGTCCAGTTTCCTGATAGCATCGACGCGTTTTTTGACAAGTTCTTTTTGAGCATTGTCGAGTTTTTCAAGCACTTTTACTAAATCGACTTTCCGTGGCATAATACCTCCTTGATTGTTTCAATATTTATACACATTAATAGAT
>JALTEE010000256.1 GCA_027007865.1 bacterium | reverse complement strand
ATATTGTTTTTTGCATTTTTGCAATTTGAATTTTGTGAACAATCACTGTTGTTTGAATATTGCAATTACGAATAGTAGAACTACCGCAGCAGCGATGACGAGCACAATCGTGACAGGCGCTATTGTCGGGATTGCTATTGTGGCGATAATTGCTCCTGCTGCTGCGCCTGCGAGGTCGGCGGAATATGCTTTTCCGCCCGATATCCCAATCGACGATGCCGTTCCGAAAATTATACCCGACACCATTCCCGAGAGTGCGAATATTATGAAGAAAATCGCTATATGGATTTGTGCGCCTTCGTTGCCGATTACCACAAATGCCGTAATAGCAATAAAAATCGCAATGAGCAGCATAATGCACCATTTCGAACGGAGTTCTTCGCCCAAAATGCTTCCCACAGCGCTGCCGAATAAAAATGTTCCGACCGCTGCGCCGACAAGATAATAGAGATTTCCAAAATTCGCTTGAAATAGCAGCAGGAAAAAACTTTGCGATGACATTCCCCAAAAACCGCCAGCGAGGAGAAGCATAATCGGCGATAATTTTCCGAATATCAGTGAAATAGCCGCAAATATTATTAGTGCAATTATCCCGAGTAATACGAGGATTTTCCCGATTGCAGCGAAACTCGTTGGAATTTGCACATCTGCGAGAGATGCCTGCTGAAATATTCCCCACATATAAGCGAGTGGTCGCCAATCGTGATTTATCCGCACGAACTTTGCGCTATTCAACTGTCGTTCCAATGTCGCCGAGCGCTGCTCTTGAAACAGTATCGGCAGATATGCTATGGGAACGGTCGCTGTTTGCACGGGACGGAGTTCCCCATTCAGCAATCGTTGTCGAAGATGCAACTTACCGTTCCGCAGCGATACGATTAGAACTGCGCTGTCGAGGAAATAGATTTCCGCATCGGGGAAAATGCTCTTCGCAGTTCGCCATATCGATGCGACCATTTCGGTCTGGTATTCCGATAAAAAGTTCGCTCCAACGGGCAGAGCGGCAGCGAAGATACCACTGTCGGCGAGAGCATTTTTTACATCTCTAAAAAATTCAGCTGTCCAAAAACGGTTGTCCGCTCCTGTGGCGGGAAAATTTTTGATGAGAAAAATGACATCGAATTTATCTGCGCTGCCGAGCAAGATTTTTCGCGCTTCGGACGGAACGAAATCGACGATACCGCTCGAAATCGAATTCCTCAACGCAGGCAGAGATGCGAACCCTGCGGTCAGCAGTCGCTTGTCCGGGAATGGAACAATGATTTGTGAAACATCGTGTTTTTCTATATCGCGGATTGCTCCCGAAAACGCACCGCCTACGAGCAGAATGTTTTTCGGTGCAGAATGCGCCCACATAACGGGGTGAACGATTTGCTCGCTCGAAAGCGAATCCGCCGACGCTCCAACGAGCAGACCGTTCTCATAGATATAGTTCTCGCCCGCTCGTGTCAGAAGTGAAATTCTACCGTATGGCGATTCGATTTCCTGCGTCCAAAATCCTTTCCACAGCGCCGAATCGACAGGCGGTATTAAAAATGTGTCCGATAGATATGCCGTTGCAAGCAGGACAATAAATGCGATAAATCTTTTTTGGGATTTGAATATCAGCGGAGTAATTGCTATGAAAATCAGGACGGATAGAGCAATTCTCGGCGGAGCGATTGTCAACATAATCGCCGAAAAAATTCCACCGACGAGTGCGCCGATGCCTTCGGCGGCATACAATCGTGCGGGAGATTTTTCTTTTGCCAATGCGGCGAATGTCCGCCCTGCGAAAAATGTCGGTGCGGAACAGATAAATCCCGCGAGCAAAATATCCCAGAACGGCGTCGTCATTCCGAAAACGGGACGAAGTTTTATGGCGGTAATCCTCACAATAAGCGGAACGATAACTCCTGCGGCGCTAAAAATAATGAGCGAATTTTCAAAATCGCCCCTTTTGAATGTGAAACTGCCGATTGCGCCCCACGATAACCAAAAAAATAGCAGAAGCGCGAGGAGAATTTCGCTGAAACCATAGACGGCGAACAATTCCCGCAGAAACACCGTTTGAACAGCAATCGACAGCGCGCCGAGAACGAGCGCCGAATATAAATATGTCGATGTGGATTTCGTCAAAAAACCTCCGAAAAATATTCGTTGTTATTCAAAATCGAACGGGTTGTTGTCGATATATTGGCGAATTTTGTTCATTTCGAATTCGTTTCGGATAATGTGTTCGTAATAATTACGTTGTTCCCTTTTCGGTTTTGGGCGTAGCAAGCCCCGCCCTTACGGTG
>JALTEE010000255.1 GCA_027007865.1 bacterium | reverse complement strand
AGGGATAATTATGAAATGTCCTGCCTGCGGAAATGAATTGACAACGATGACAGTTGGCAACATACGAGTAGATGTTTGCAAAAGCGGTTGCGGCGGCATCTGGTTCGATAAATGGGAACTTATGCGTGTAGATGAGCAATCCGAATCTGTCGGCGAAGAATTGCTCGATATCCCACGCAGCAACAATGTTGTAATCAATCGCGGCAAGCGAAAATGCCCCCATTGTGGAGACATCGTTATGATGCGCCATTTTTTCTCTGTCAAAGAAGAAATAGAAATCGATGAATGTCCAAAATGCGGCGGCTTCTGGCTCGATTCCGGTGAACTCGCAAAAATTCGCCAACAATTTGAAACCGAAGAAGATAGAAAAGAAGCGGCAAAGAAATTATTCACTTCCACTTTTGCTCCGCAACTCGCAAAAATGCACGCAGAAAGCGAAGAGAAAAAAGCAAAAGCACATAAAATCGCAAAAATGTTGCGCTGGCTGTGCCCAAGTTATTATATCCCCGGCGACCAGGATTGGGGAGCATTTTAGACAATCAACAATGTAAAATCAGCAATTATCAATTTTTAAGTATAAATCCTATTGAAGTCGTTGAGCTCGCAACAATTTGAGCGACCTTTTATAAGCCGCAAAGTGCGGAAACACCCGAAGGGTATCAAGCAGAACGCCTGTTAAGTAGTGAGTGTTATCACAGGAACAATTGTTTCCTCGATGGAAATTCCACCATGAAGAATGGAATTTCTATACTGTCGTTCATATTCGGAAAAGTTCGTAGGATAAACAAGGTAATAATTTTCTTTTGCTATGATATAGTTTGTCGTTATGCCGAATGTTGGCAATCGCCATTTTTTCGGGTCTTTAATTAACACCCCGCCTTTTGTATCCACATTTAGATTTTCACCGTATTTGTATCGTAGGTTTGTCGATGTATCTTTCTTACCGTATGCACGAATTCCTTTTAATCCGATTGTGCTCCCGTGGTCGGTCGTGATTACGATTACTAAATCTTTCTGGTTTCTTGCCTGTGTTAGCGCTTTGAAAAGTGCGGACTGTGAGAACCATGTTTTCATCACGGCACGGTAGCCACGCTCGTCTGCGGAAATTTCTTTGAGCAAATCCGATGCGGCTCTGGAATGAGCAAGAATGTCTAAAAAGTTCACAACCACAGCAGAAAGCGGAGCGGATATGTAATTATTGAGCCTTCTCACAAGACTTTCGCCTTCCTCGGGGTCAAGAATTTTTATATATTTCGTATCGTTGTGAAGATTGATGCCGAGTCGGTCGAGTTGTCTGTTCATAAGTTCGTGCTCGTATCTGTTGTGCGAACCCGAGTCATCCTGCCCCCTACTCCAGATTTTAGGATATGCTCGTTGCAAATCGCTTGGGAAAAGCCCTGAAAAAAGCGCATTTCTCGCATAAGGTGTTGCGGATGGCAGAATAGAATAGTAAAGGTTCACAGACAGATTATACATTTCAGCGAGCATCGGCTCAACAACGAGCCACTGGTCATAGCGCATACAATCCACCACCACAAACATAACTCGCCGACTATTACGAAGATGAGGAACAACATATTTTTGGAAAATGTCGGCGGACAATGTAGGCCTTTCCGATGGGACTTTGTTCACCCAATCCTGATAGTTTTGTATTATAAATTTCGAGTATTCTGCATTTGCTTCTTTGCGAAGCGTCCTGTGAGATTCCGTAAGAGCCAGTTCGGGTCTTTTATCGAATATTACATCCCATTCTGCGAGCCATCTACCTATCCAAAGCCAATCATCTGGCGAAGATTTCGGCGACATCTTTTCAGAAATGTCGCGGTATTCTTCCGTGTAATCTCGCGTAAGTTTTTGTCCCACAATTCGTTCCGCATCGAGCAACTTCTTTATGGATGTCAATATTTGCATAGGATGAACAGGCTTTACGATGTAATCGGCAATCTGCTGACCGATTGCTTCTTCCATAAGCCGTTCCTCTTCGCTCTTCGTTACCATTATTATGGGAATGTGCCTGTCGATTTTTCGTATCTCTTCGATAGCACTAAGCCCGTCCATTCCTGGCATCATCTCATCGAGAATAACGGCATCGGGATGAGACATTTTTAATATCTCGAGTCCATCACCAGCGGTAGATGCAACGAGAACTTTATAGCCCCGCTTTTCGAGGAATATTATGTGCGGTTTGAGTTGCTCGATTTCATCGTCAACCCATAGTATCTTCTTCTGGGTCATTGAATTCACCTCCGTAAAGTAAATTAAAATATTGGAAAAAGTAGAAA
>JALTEE010000254.1 GCA_027007865.1 bacterium | reverse complement strand
CGATAGAACTTTCATATATGGAGTGCTCGCTCTCGTGGGCGAAGTAATATTGCTGTATCTCGTTTCTCTCACTCAGCAAACGAAAATAGCCGAGCTCGACAGCAAAATTGCAGCCGCTCAATTGCAATTCGATAAATACAAAACAAAATCGGTTTTGTTAAACAAAGCTCAACAGTTGAGAAGCGAACTGGTAAATCGGATGTCCGCCGTGCAGGAACTCGAAAACAAAAGAGCATACTGGGTTAAAATTATTTCAGAATTTTCCTCCTTAATTCCCGAGTTTCTTTGGGTGGATAGATTTGAGGAAAAAAGCGAGGGTGTTATTAATTGCTCGGCAAAAAGTTATACGCTAAAATCGATTGCATCGTTTCTTGTAAATCTTGCGAAATCTAAAAATTTTGGAAATATCAAACTGGGGCCTATAAATCAAAATAAAATGGGCAAATTAAGTGGATATGCTTTTACACTCACTATGGATATAAAAAAACAGGGGCAGGAAGAAAAACTCGGCTCTTTTGTAGTCGATACTGCAATGGCTGAACAGGCGAGGAAAAAAGGCTATAAAAGTTTCGTATCTTCCACAAGGTCAAAATTGGGTTTGTATGGAAAAGAAGAAGCAAAAAAAATGTTTCAGGGAATAAATGATTGATGCATCTCAAATAAACTATAAAAGTCCCGTATTCCAAAAGATTGTTGGAACGGTTGTCCTATTTTTCATTATCCTTTTCCTGTGGCATTCACAATCGTATTCAGCAAATAAAAAAACGATTGCAAAAAAGTCGGAGGAATTGGAGTCGATTTTAAATCAGATACAACAAGCGAAGCAAAACGCCGCCAAAGCGGAAGAAATCCGAGCGGAGCTCGAGAGATTATTCGCACAATATAAGTTGATAGAGGAATTGCTTCCTCGCGATAGGGATGTGCCAACCTTTATAAATATGATTCAACTCGCAGGGAAACAAGCCGATGCAAAGATATTGAAACTCGAACAAAAGCCATCAACCGTCCAAACATATTACACTGCCGACCCTTATAATCTGAAAATAGAAACAACCTATCACGGACTTGGAAAGTTCCTCAGCCTTATAGCGAATCTCCCGTTCACCGCTCTTGTAAAAGATGTCAAAATGACATCTTTCAGTAGTAAAAAGTATTCTATAAATGCTTCGTTAACAGTGATTGCCCATCATTTACCATCGGAAAACAGGCCGAAAGAAGTTAAAGAACTTTTGAAGAAAAAAACAAAAGCACCGAGTAAAAGAAAAAAACCGACTAAAAAAGCAAAGAAAGTGCCATCATAATGCGCAGAATAGCAACACATATTTTAATAATATTAGGCGTCCTTTTCGCTCAGGGAAAATACACGGTGGACGAAATCAGTATCCATTCGACGAAAGACAGCACATTTGTGCTTGTTATTACGAGCGGTCCGGCGGAGTTTAAGAAATTTTCGGTGGATAACCCGGCAAGACTCGGTATCGACCTGTTCGGCGGGATATTCAATCTGCCAAAATCTAAATTCTCAATTGAGCGTCCTGGAATAATTATGTCCGTTCGCGGTTCACAGAACAAACCCGCGCCGAATGCGGTTACAAGAATCGTGCTCGACCTCGTGGAAAAAGTATCCAATGCAAATATAAGGTCTCACCCGGAAGGAGTTATGATTGCAATTCCGACGCCGGGGTATCCCGAATTCAAAAAATGGTCTACGGGGCGTCTTGCTGCGGGAAAAGGTGCTAAAATTCCCGCCGAAACCACAGCAGTAGCTGAAACAGTCGCGGCTAAACCCGAAACAACAGCAGCCCCCGCAGGAACAACAAAAACCGCGGCAATCGAGGGGGAAGAGATACCGCCGGAACTCGCTATGTATATGCGCCCTGAAACTCTCACTTACAAAGGAATTACAGCTGACAAGGAAACTATAGAAGTGGCAAAATATATAAGAAATATGGTGGTATATATACCGACGGGAATCGACCCATTCATAACACCGAAAAGCACAAAAGAAGTTCCATTAGGCGCGCAGCCAGTTCCTTTGGTGGACCAATTAAGCGTTGTAGGTATTGTCCAATCTGGCAATTTGAAAATGGCTTTGCTCCAGGACAACTCGGGCTTTAACTATATTATGTCGCCCGGAGATACTGTGGACGGTGGGTATTGTTCCGAAGTAACGGATTCATCCGCAAAATTCAGCCTTTTTGAATTTGGACAGATGAGAAAAGTAGAACTGCCGCTTATTAAACCTGAAAAAGGAAAATCATCGCCATAAAATCACTATAAATA
>JALTEE010000253.1 GCA_027007865.1 bacterium | reverse complement strand
ACCCAGACCCGCGACCATCCGCAGGCTATCCCGGAAATTTCGATGCGGTAGATTATTATCTGCACATTCCACTGGAAGAACCCTACGATGAACTCGATGGCGCATATGTCCGCATTACTCTCACAAATCCCGATTTGTCCGATTCGCTTGTTTTGCTCGACCTTGACGGAATGACCTGCGACAGCGTGATATTTACTCATCCGATTCTCGACATCGAAGAGAGTTGCGATTTTTCGCAATATTCTGGAACGCTCGCTGTCGAATTGCCGTTTGCATCGCCTGTGGGAGATACTTTTTTCCTTACAATTTACTATTGTGGCGTTCCCGATGGAGGATATTATTTTCAAAATAATCGCTACGGAAATCCAGTGATTTATTCGCTGTCGTGGCCATCGAATGCAAGATGCTGGTTTCCTTGCATAGATTATCCTGCGGACAAAGCGACAGCGACAATCGAAGTAATCGCAGCATCCGATTTGAGAGTAGCGGCGAATGGAATTCGCACATCGGCAGACACTGCGGGAACGATGGTTACGCATATTTTCCGAATGGAGCAGCCGATTTGCACATATAATATTTGTTTTGCAGCAGCGGACTATATTTTTTGGAGCGACAGCAGTGGAAGTGGAATCCCAATCTGGTATTTCGCATATCCCGAAGATTCTGCAGCAGCGCACTACGACTGGAGACGAACGGGTGAAATTATGGATTCGTTCGAAATTTATTACGGTGAATACCCGTTCGACCGATACGGAATGGCGACGACGCCGTTCGGTCTCGGCGGAATGGAGCACCAAACAATGACATTTTTAGGCGACGGTTTGATAACAGGAACGCGCACATACGAAAATGTTGTGGCACACGAACTTTCGCATTCGTGGTTTGGCAATTCCGTCGGTCTCGGAGATTGGCGCGATTTCTGGCTCAATGAAGGTTTCGCCGTATTCTCGGAATTTTTCTACACCGAAATTTTCTTCGGCGAAGAAGCGGCAAAAAATTATCGCCAGAGCACGCAGCAGGCTTATCGTTCGTCCGGCGAGGATTTTCCGCCGTATGACCCCGATGTATATTTATCATATACTTGTTATAACAGAGGCGGTTGCATAATGGAAATGCTGCGGTTTTTACTCGGCGATTCGACATTCTTTGGCGCTGTGCAGCAGTGGACAGAACGATATCGATACCGCACTGTTACGACCGATTCCTTCCAAACGCTTATGGAGGAATTTTATGGTTCGTCGCTCGATTGGTTCTTCGACGAATGGGTGTATTCCGGTGAATATCCAAAATTCGATTATTGGTATGAATGCTGGAGCGATGGAGATAGTTTCCGAACGCGATTGCATATCGAACAGGATTCGCTTTACTGCGCATATCTTTTCACCACGCCATTAGAAGTAAAATATGAAACAGCAGGCGGAGATTTCTACGACACATTGTGGCTCGATGATTGGTCGCAAGATTTCTATCGCACATTTGCGGATACGTTGACCCGCGTCCGAATAGACCCGAACTATCTTGTGCTGCGCTCGACGGAACATATAACCGCTGTGAATGAAATCGATACAAAGCCCGAAGAAATCTCGATAAAAGTATCGCCGAATCCATTTAATTCGGTATGCAGAATTTTCATTGATGGCAGGGCGAACGAGCACATTTTGGGCGGATTGTATAATGTTCTCGGCGAGAAGATAAGGAGTTTTGATATTGACTTATCCTATGGGAATAATATAATTTTAATCGATGGAAGTGAATTGGACAGCGGGGTATATTTTGTGAAATTTCACAGTGAAAATAGCGATTTCCTCGAAAAAGTTCTGCTGATAAAATAAAAAATATACTTGGAATTATGCACAGAGCGTCCATTGCATTGTTTTTACTACTCGAATTTTTATGTTCGAGCGTCGTTTTTCCGCAAACAGTGAATTGGCTTGAAACGAGCCAGTCCGACTTTGCCGATGGCACAATCGACCCGAATCTTTATGCTTCTTGGCGTCGCAGCATCGAAAGCGTTCCCGCATACGGCGCTATCGAATGGTTCCCACGCTTCGACCTCGATGGCAATGGCTACCCCGATTTCGTTTCCGCCGATTTTAATTCGCCGTATAACTTGCGGATATGGTTTATGGGTGCATCGGGATTAGACCATTCCCAATTTATGCCGATATCCAATTCTGCTGGCGATTGCGATTTCGCAGACCTCAATGTAGATGGATATGCCGAACTTATTCATTCCGGATATTGGGTTCATAGAACTACAATTTACTGGAATTCCTCGGGAACATTTTCCGAGTCGGACACGAGTTTGCTCCAAAACGATGACGGCGAAGCGGTCTATATCGCAGACCTCGATGCCGACGGCTATCTCGATATAATTGTCGCTGGTGATGGAGGCACTTTGTATATCTATTGGGGTGCATCGGGATTTCCTCACGGATGGACTGTTGGCGGGACTACAACTATGAATATGTATGCGAAGATGGTTCACAATATCGAATGTGCAGACCTCGACAACGACGGCGACCTCGATTTATTGATACCTTTTTGGGATGGAAACAGACCACTTATCATTCTACGCAATCTCGGTGCGAGGACATTCGATTTAGACACTCTTCTCGTTACCGATGTCTCGCCAAATTATCATCACGGTCTTTCGGTTGGCGACCTCGATAAAAACGGTTATGTCGATATTGTTACAACAAATCTCGGAGTTGGCACTACCGACCCGGCGGATATTTTTTTGAATGATGGAACAGGTTTTACTTCTTCCATTACACCTTCTTTAACTATAAATCCGGGTTCTTGCTATGGCGGTTCTGCATTGCACGATTTTAACGGCGATGGATGGCTCGACATTCTATTTTTCCGTAGTCATCCGGGCGGTTCGCTCAGAGTTTGTTTGAATTCGGGTGGAACCGCTCCACTTTTTTCAAATGCTGCTTGTTATAATATAGGTCCATACATCATCGATGCTACTGGCGGGACTATTATCGACGCAAATAACGATGGTATAGATGATATATATCTAAATGTTGGGGAAACGCCAGTGGGATATTCGCTCTTGCTCTGGGGACCGACATACAATACCTGTGATTCATTTCCTAATAATTATGACCACCACGGCGTTTTCAGAGAACCCGGCAATATCCGCGATAGGTCGAAATCCGCATATTATGAAAGCAATATTTTTGATACAGGTTTCGAGCACGGCGCTTGCAGCGGAGATGTGAGTTGGGTCGCCTATGACGAGCGAGATTATTCGGGTATGACATTTCCCGACCCCATCGGTTCGGCGGTGATAATTCTCGGACGCAGCGGAGATTCGCCTATCCCCGATGTTTCGTGGACAAACTGGGATACGCTAACCGACGATTCGGCGCTGCCTATGGCTATAATGGGGCGAAGATATTTCCAATATCGTGCGGAACTTTGGTATTCTAATCCTGCATATCTGCCGTGGCTCGAGCGCATCGAATTTTCATTTCATCCTTGTAGTTGCCCGACACTGGATTCTCTTTGGTTTTCCGAAGAAATATTTAGAGACGATGAAAACCTCGTAAAAATTTGCTACATTGCTAACGATGCCGATGGTGATTCGTTTTTTGCAGAATTTTCACTCGACGATGGGGGAGCGCCTGTGCCGATTCATACGATTTACGATACGATATCGGGTTATCCGCCGCCGAATATCGACTGGGTGCACAACGGCGAGCACTGTTTTATATGGGATATGGGCGTCGATTATCCCGGTTTCGAGGGGTGTGATTTTGATGCGGAAATTTCGATTCACAACGAAAGCACAGAAATATTGACAGTAACAGATTCTTTTCCGTTCAATAATCCTGAAGGAATCGCCTACGATGGTGAATATTTATGGGTCAGCAGCATAGCATCGCCCTTCGCAGATACGGTAGTTATATATAAAATCGACCCGATAACTTATGAAATACTTGATTCCTGTGTGTTCAACAGTGAGATGGTTAATATGTATGCGGATGTGGAATGGCACAACGATACTCTGTATATGATGCAGGGACCGGGCAGAAAAATGTTTGTAATCGACCCTTCCACCTGCACGATTGTGGATTCATCGAATGCGATGTGGGGCACAGGGAATTGGGGACAAGGTATTGCCTGGGACAATGGCTATTTATGGCTCACAGATAGCCACGGGCATATATATCGTGTGGACGCATATCCGCCTTATGATGATACTTTATGGTTTTCGGTGGAAGATACTTTCTGGGCATATCATCCAGCAGATACGCTATTTTCCGGTTCTATGACCGCCGATGCGATAGTTTTCGCTCTCGGATATATGTGGCTTCTGCGAAATCCATCTGGAAGCGAGACATTCATTTTGTTCGAGATAGATTCCACAGGGATGGTGATAGATAGTTTCGCATTGCCTGCTGCAGGGACTTGGGGACCGGAAGGATTGACTTTTGATGGTGGCTGTTTCTGGTATATAGACCACACGAACGATATGGTGTATCGTGTCTGCCTTTGGGGCTGCGATGATTCGCTCGTTTTATCCGGCTGTCTCGATTCCGATGTGCCCGACATCGTTTTTCCCGATAGTGCATTATGTTGGGATACGCTTTTCGTGGGGGCGCTCGATACGACGATTATCTCGATATTAGATTCATTTTTCACAATCGGGACGGAATGCTCGGTATGGGCGGCGTGCACTACGGAGACATCATTCGTAGGCGCATTTACAGATACGAATATAATTTGGACAATTCCCGACTTGCCTTGCGACAGTGCAAATCTAATCGTCGCAACATACGATTCCTTTGGAAATCGCGGGCAGAATGAATCCTGTCCGTTTATAATCGTTCCGTGCAACGCTGCAATCGGCTCTGTAGCGTGCTTTTCGACAATATCTTTCTCGTCTTGCTCGACAGGATATACTATATTTCACATCGAAGAATCGAATGGTTTCGAAATCGATACACTGCGCTCCTATTTCACGCGCATTATTTTTCACCCATCTGGCACAACGGACACAACATATTTCACATCGCCGGCATCGGAAATATTTTGGTCGGGAAGCGACAGCATATACGATGTTTATTTTGGTGAAAATTATGCCGATGGCGATTCGGTGATTATACGACTCGATTCGCTGTTCAATGTCTGGGGATGCAAAATAATACCGTAATTTTTTCAGCACTATCTGCATTTTTATTTTTGATATTTAATTTTTCTACATTGTTTGAGCAATGTTGGAATATAAACAACGCTAATATTTGTTACATCGGAAACTATAATGCCGCTTCGCGAAGAATTCGAAATACAGGGAAATTTTCTGTTCAAGTGGCGCAGTTATCTGCCGCTTTTTTTACTGCCGTTTATAGCGCTGGCGATGTATCGGACGGGTTATATCGAACGAACATTCGGAGCGCTCGCAGGCGGAATTTTTTCCATTATCTGCATCGCAATATCATTCTTCGGCTTATTAATTCGCTGCTGGACAATTGCCTATGCACCCGAGGGCACTTCGGGGCGGAACACCGATAAGCAGCGCGCAGATGTGCTCAATACCAAAGGAATTTATTCGCTCGTGCGCCATCCGCTATATCTCGGGAATTTCTTTATGCTGTTCGGAATAATATTGTTCACACAATCGTATTGGCTTGTCCTGCTTGCAATTCTCGCGTTTTGGCTATATTACGAAAGAATTATGTTCGCCGAAGAGGAATATTTGCGCAAAAAATATGGCGAGAATTTTAAACAGTGGGCGCAGCGAACACCGTCGTTCCTGCCGAGGTTAAAAAAATTTCAAAAATCTGCATTGCCATTTTCGATGAAGAGAATTTTGCGCAGAGAGTATTCCGGCTTCTTCACTATAATACTATCGTTCACGATATTGCAGCTGTGTAAAAATTTTGTGCTATATAGAAGATTTTTCCTTCAATTGCACTGGATAATATTTTTCCTCGTAGGATTTCTAATTTATGTCACTTTGCGCGGTTTGAAAAAACTTACAAGGATATTTGCAGATTAGTGTTAATACGAATTGTGAGAGGGGGACAATCTCATCGGGGGACTTATCTCGGACAGGAGGCAAAGGTCCTATCATTCCCCGGCTGCTATATGTGCTCATTTCCATCATTACAATGAAAAAATTCGGAAATAATTTTAACTTGTAAAGGTATATAAAAAGGACTTATACAATACATATCAGAGAATTAGTCTAATTGATAGGGTAGCAGATTTGAAATCCAATGACAACGGTTTTTCTGAATCCTCAACCGACATCAAAGCAGCTGAATATACCGATGAGGACTGAATTTCATCTCATCTGTTTCTACCTACCAGGTCTATTTCTATAAGAATTTGGCACAAATTTGGCACAAGAGGAAAAAAACACTTGCAAAATATTCTCACAACTCAATAATTACAAACAAATTGCCCCGTTAGCTCAGGTGGTAGAGCAGCTGACTCTTAATCAGCGGGTCGTGGGTTCGAATCCCTCACGGGGTATAATTGTTCCGCTCGACATTTAACACTTGGCTACTATTGTGTATTGCTTTTATTCCTAAATAAATGAGGCAAGTTCTCCTCGCTCAAATTGTATATAACCCGATAATTTTTGGAGGAGATGTTTGGTGTGGGATTAAATACTCAACGCTAATTCAATCGACGCATATATTTTTGGGGAGGATATAATCCATTGGGTCAACGGGTTTTCCTGCCACGCGGACTTCATAGTGTAAATGGACTCCAGTTGCTCGCCCTGTCCTTCCGCATTTGCCGACGACATCACCGCGCTTCACTCTTTGTCCTGCTTTCACGAGGAATTCGTCGAGGTGAGCGTATCTTGTTTCATACCAGATGTGGTCGATTATTACTACTTTTCCGAAGCCGTGTTCCCATTTGGCTGCTTTTACTCTACCATCTGCGGTTGCATGAACGGGAGTTCCCTTGGGCGCACATATATCGACACCTTCGTGCATTCGCCAGTTACCCGTTATCGGGTCGAGGCGCATCCCGAATGGTGATGAGTAAAAGCCTTTCATCGGCTTAATAGATGGGGTGTGACGCAATATTTTTTCGCGCTCTTTAAATTTCTTTTCGGTTGCTTGTAGAGATTTTGCTTCCTGTTGAGCGACGAAGCGGAGACTGTCGATTTCGTATGCGATGCGAGCATCGAACGATTTTTTATCCAAATTTCGCAACTGCCGACCACCGACAGCATATCCGTATTCGGGTTGTTTGATACCCGTGGAAGCATAAAGCGCTCGATTTTTTTGGGACAGCGTTGCGAGTTGCATCGATAGCGAGTCGGCATTTTTTCGCAAATTCATTAAGCGAGTTTGCATCTGTTCTCGCTCGTTTTGCAATCGAGATAATTTCAGCGTATCGGAAAAATGCCAAATATTCCATCCCAGCAGTGCAAAATTAAGGACGAAAAACGTAGCAAGCAGAATTAGAGCAACTCGTATCGTTTTGCCGCTAATTTTAATCTGTCGCGGTGAGCGAGCATCTTCGGGAACTAATATGAGACGGAGATTGTTCATAATTTTTCCTGTGATAAAATTTTTAACCAATAAACATAATAATCGAATTTGCGCAAGGGATTTTTTATTTGACATTCAAACATAGTGAAATAGAAAAAGATAGTGAAACATAGAAATCAAAATTTCGATGTGTCGAAAGG
>JALTEE010000252.1 GCA_027007865.1 bacterium | reverse complement strand
TGAGTATTGACTTTTCATTATCAGTTTATAAATTATCGGAAATATTTTTATTTATGCGAAAGATAATAATTAAAATATTTTTAGCATTTGTATTGCCTGCGATGTGCTTTGCGAACGGCGCATCGGTATCCGTTGTTGCGGACCCATCCGCAGTGCGCATCGGCGATAGATTTATTCTCGATGTCGCTGTGGATTATCCCGAGTCGGCAAAAGTGGGTATTCTCGCTCGACCCGATTCAGTCCTCGGGCCGTTCAATGTTCTTTCTATTTCGCTCGACAGTGTTCGAAAAGTAGGCGGACACCTTCACCAGCAATTGCGATACAATCTTACATATTTTGGGCTCACTGATAATTTCGTTCCTCCGATAGGCGTGCTCATTCTATATCCCGACAGCACTGCGGACACGCTCTTTACACAGCCGATTCGGGTAAGTTTCATAAGTCTTGTCGGTGATGTAGAACCCGATAGTGCACAAATCCGCGATATCAAACCACCGCGAAGTATTCCATATAATTATAAAAGGCTCGCATTTCATTCATTTCTCGGAGCGCTGCTCGTTGCATTGATTCTCGGTTATCTTTGGTATCGCAGCAGAAAGAAACGCGGACTTGGAATATTCGAATTCATCGCATCCAAAAAGCCCCCGTGGGAACTTGCAATTATGAAACTAAATGCACTATCGGAATCCGAACTACTCGAAAACGGCGAGTTCAAAGAATATTTCGACCGATTAACAGATATTCTACGCGAATACATAGAAGGCAGGTTCGGCATAACAGCGTTGGAACTTTCCACGAGCGAGACGATGGAAAATTTGCGAGAGGCGGGACTCTCGGGATTGGATTCTATACTTGCTGCACAATTCATTGCGGAAACAGAGGAACTCTTGCAACGAGCGGATTTGGTAAAGTTCGCCAAATCATTATTCGATGTAGAAACAGGATTGAGCGATTGGAAAAGAGTGCGAGAACTCATTCTAAACACAATTCCCAAGCCGAAAGAAGAACAAGGTTCGGAAAATAACGATAAAAAGGAGCAAGTTCCACCCGAGCAGGATACCGAGGAGAATATATGATTATCATAACAGGAGCGGCGGGATTTATCGGCAGCGCACTCGTATGGGGATTGAACCAGCGCGGATTTAACGAGATTATTATCGTGGACGACTTGCAGCAGGATGAGCGATGGAAAAACCTCGTCCATCTTGCATTCGACGATTTCATACACAAAGATGAATTCATCGATTATCTGCAACAGGGAACACTCGACGATTCCATTGATGGAATAATTCATATGGGCGCTTGCAGCGATACCACAGAAAAGGACGCCGATTTCCTGCTGCGAAACAATTACGAATACACAAAATTTTTAGCGCTGTGGTGCATCGAGCACGAGAAACGCTTCGTCTATGCTTCGAGCGCTGCGACATACGGCGACGGCGCACTCGGATTCTCGGACAACCACGACATCATTCCAAAACTGCGCCCGCTCAATATGTATGGATATTCCAAGCAATTGTTCGATAGATGGGCTCTGAACAATGGTTTCCTCGACAAAATCGCAGGGTTAAAATATTTCAATGTCTTCGGACCGAACGAATATCACAAGGGCGAAATGCGCAGCGTCGTCCACAAAGCATTCGGGCAAATTCAGCAGACGGGAAAAGTGCGATTGTTCAAATCGTATCACCCCGAATACAAAGACGGCTGGCAGTTGCGCGACTTCATATATGTCAAAGACGCTGTCGATATGACTTTGTGGTTCTATGAGCATAATGATAAAAACGGGATTTTCAATATCGGCACAGGGAAAGCGCGCAGTTTTTACGACCTCGCTGCTGCTGTATTTTCAGCACTCGGCAAGAAAACAAACATCGAATATATCGATATGCCCGCAGAAATTCGCAATAAATACCAATATTTTACGCAGGCGGAGATGAAAAAATTGCACAAAGTGGGATATCGCAAAAAGACGACATCGCTCGAAGATGCAATCGGCGATTATGTGAAAAATTATCTCGCCACAAAAAATATATTTTTAAGTAGGGGCAATTCATGAATTGCCCCTACAAAATATAAACAATTCGTTTTTACAAGGGCGTATTCGATACGCCCCTACCACACATACACAATCCGTTTCGCAAGCGTTCCGCTTGACCATCCACGCTTCGCGGCTCGTTAGGTTGCTCCTGGTGGTCGCTTAGATTGGTTTGCCAAACAATATTCCCTCGCAAATCGTATATTTCCACATCAACCCCACCTTTCTGGATTCCCGTTTTCACGG
>JALTEE010000251.1 GCA_027007865.1 bacterium | reverse complement strand
GTTATTATGCTTATAATTATGTGCGAAATGTGCTCTGCGACTTGTTCTGCGATATTTTCAAAATTTTCAATATGCCAGTTGGGCGATAATGTTTCGTTAATTATTATCGGGTCGTATCGCCAGACAATTTTTTTCGCACCGATTTTTTGAGAAACATTTTTCAATGCTTCGATTGAGTAATCTAATTCCGGTCCTCCCGGTTCGAGAATGCGCGGATAGCCGGTGATTGTCCACAATATTACATATTTATATCCGATTTTATCGAGTTCATCGATATAGCGGAGCATCGGTGAAAAATCTCTCGTCCAAAAAACGATAGCGGATACATCGTCGGGCAGGAGCGAAACTTTTCTAATCTGCTTTGGATTATAAGGATTTTTCACATCGACATAGCCGATGCGAATTCGCTCCATAAACCATTCTGCCTGAAACGATGGGATATCCGTTCTGCGCGATGCGGAAATTATATGTCTATTCGAGAACAAGTTATCCATTCGTGTCGCTCTATTGTAGATTAAACGAATAAATTGTGTTCGCTTTACGCACATGGTATCCAGGTAAAAAGTTTTTAATGAGTGGGTCGAGTATAATGGGTGGTAGCACTGCAACCCTTGGATTGCGCGTATTTGTGTTAATTTTTTGCAATATATTATTAGGCGTTTGTTCGTTTTTGTATCGATTTTTTTCTGAACACCAAATAATAACATACACACATCATCGATGAACCGAGCACCAAACCAACTCAATAATATATTCTATAGGCGGATACAATTTGGGTAAAGAGTTCATTATTTGCAATAACACTGCTTAAATATAATATTTTCTTGCGAAAAAAGCGACAGTGAATTATTTTTAAATTCGAGATAATAATCCATCGAGGAGGAAATGTGTCAGAACTTCGCCACGACCCTGTTCAAAAGCGATGGGTGATAATTGCAGTGGAGCGCGGGAGACGACCATCGGATTTTAAAAAGATGCCGATAGACACGAGACAGGTGAAAACCTGCCCATTTTGCTATGGCAACGAGGATAAAACCCCGCCTGAAATCTTTTCAATTCGCTCCAAAAATACGAAGCCCAATGAACCGGGATGGAAACTTCGTGTTATTCCGAATAAATTTCCAGCATTAAAAGTTGAAGGCGAAATAAACAGGCGCGGGCTCGGTCTATACGATATAATGGATGGCATCGGCGCACATGAGGTGATAATCGAGACGCCCGACCACGGCGCTCATCTCGGCGAAATGAAAATCGAAGATATTTTCAATATCGTGAAGGTTTATCGAGATAGAATTGCCGACCTATACAAAGACCATAGACTGCGATATGCACTAATATTCAAAAATTATGGCGAAACAGCAGGAGCAAGCCTTTCTCACCCACATTCACAACTCATCGCAACACCGATTACTCCGCGAACGGTTGCAGCAGAACTCGATTCTGCAAGGGAACATTTTATACAAAAGGAACGATGCCTTTTCTGTGATATTATAAATCAAGAAATAGCAATGAAAAAACGCGTCGTGATGATGACGGAGAAATATATCGCAATTTGTCCGTTTGCGAGCCGATTCCCATTCGAGATATGGCTTCTACCACGCAGACACCAGTATGATTTTTCTCTACTACACGATGACGATTTGATTGATTTAGCAAAGGCGTTGAAACGAATTCTGCATAAATTGCGTATCGCTCTCGACGACCCACCGTATAATTATGTAATTCATACATCGCCGAATTACAATGTAGTTCGACCTGGGAGAACAAATTATTGGGAAACTCTACCTTATGATTGGCACTGGCATATAGAAATTATCCCGCGACTCACAAGAATAGCAGGTTTCGAATGGGGAACAGGGTTTTATATAAATCCTACTCCGCCGGAGCTTGCAGCGGAATTTTTACGAGGGATTGAAGACGAGGAAGAAGAGTAAAATTAAGAATACAAAATTATCGATTAAACTAATTCAGCTGTAAAATGCCTTCACTGCGGAATTGTGATAAGTCGACTATCATGGAGTGAACCAAACTCATGAATTCGAGATATTTTTAAACAAGATAACTGCTATTTTGCTTGTCCATGCTTCTGGGATAGTGCCAGGTTCGATAGAATTTTTCTTTTCCGGCGCTGGACGCCTCGAACATAAATTCAACAATATTATCTTCTCAAAAGAACAGCAACCCAAGTTTGACCAAATAAAAGAAGCTATCGAAAATACAATACTCGAATTCAAATAAATTTTCAAATATTTGTATTGGATTAATTCATTTAAGCGAACAGAATGTGTCTCGATC
>JALTEE010000250.1 GCA_027007865.1 bacterium | reverse complement strand
TACTTATATGAAACGGAGTATATATGCAACTAATCGGGGCACATATGTCGATTGCGGGTGGGGTTTCCAATGCAATTTTGCGTGGAGATGAACTTGGCTGCACAGCAATTCAGATTTTTGTGAAGAATGCGCGCAGACTTTTTGAAAAGCCCCTTGATAATGATGCTATAAAAAAGTGGAGCGATAATTTCAATGCGAGCAAATATGTTAAGGCGGTTGTCGCTCATTCGGGCTATCTAATAAATCTCGCATCGCCGGATAACGAGAAATGGGAGCGGTACACCGAGGCGATGATGGACGAGATGACTCGCTGCGATGCGCTGGGAATAAAATATATAGCCCTTCATCCTGGCTCGCCGGGCGATATGGGAGAAGATTTTGGACTCAAACGCATTGCGTCAGCAATCGATGCTATATACGACGAAGTGAATTTCGATGTGGACATCGCTCTCGAAACCACAGCGGGAACAGGCTACCATCTCGGCTGGAGATTCGAGCATCTGCGGAAAATTATGGACAACGCGAAGTTCGGTGATAGATTAAAAGTAATTTACGATACTTGTCATACTTTCTCTGCCGGATACGATTTCACATCTGAAAAAGGTTATCATAGTGTTTGGAAAGAATTTGATAACATAATTGGATTGGAAAAGCTCGCAGCAATGCACATAAACGATTCGAAATATCCACTCGGTTCCCGCAGAGATAGACACGAACATATCGGGCAGGGTTTTTTGGGTATCGAGCCGTTCAAATTGATTATGCAGGATAGCCGATTTATCGAAATTCCGAAAATTCTCGAAACACCGAAGGAAGATGATTGGGATAGGAAAAATTTAAACTTATTATGGGAACTTTCGGGGGAGACGCCGCCTAAACTATGAGCATTTTAGGGATAGATTACGGAACGCGCAAAATGGGCATTGCGGTATCGGACGATAATTGCAAAATCGCTCTGCCGCTCACTACGATAAGAGGCGGAGATACAAAATTTTTAATGGCGATTGAAAAAATTATAGTGCAGCGAGATATCAAAAAAATTGTTATCGGATTGCCGATAAATCTCTCCGGCGACGAATCATCGATGAGCAAGATTGTAAAAGATTTCGCTGAAAAATTAAAATCACTCAAAATCGAAATTGTTTTGCTCGACGAGCGGCTAACATCCGTTCAGGCGGAACGAATTATTCACGAAATAGGGGAGAAGCCGTCTCGTAAAAAAAGCAAAGTTGATAGAATCGCTGCAACATTGATTCTTCAAAATTACCTCGATTCGCAGGAACAATTTTATGAAGATTGCTAATCTACATAATAAGTATATAAAAATTTTAATACCAATTGTCTCGTTTCTTTTGTGTTTGATTATTCTGTCATTTCTATACTCTCTTTTCGCTGTCGATACATCTGTTGTATTTGAAAAACCCATTATAGTCGATATTCCACCCGGCGCTAATACTTCCACTGCCGCCGAAATATTGCTCTATGAAGGAGTGCTGCATCATCCAATTTTATTCAAATTTATTGCAAGAATAACAGGACTACATAAAAAAATCCGTGCAGGCAGGTTCCGTTTTTATCGACCGCTTTCTGTTTGGCAAGTATTGAAAGAAATCACAAAAGGCGGCAGTTTCGATATTACAATCACCGTTCCTGAGGGATTTACAATATTCCAAATTGCGAGTTTGGTATCGAAGAAATTAGACATAGATTCTGTCGCTTTCATTGCTGAATGTCGCGATACGAGTCTTTTGGCAAAATTCGGAATAAAATCCCCTTCGGCAGAAGGATTTTTATTCCCTAATACTTATCGAATTCCGATGGGAATTAGCATGGACAGTGTTATTTCTATAATGTTCGGCGAATTTCGTCGCAGATGGGAAAATGAATATACATCTCGTGCAGAAAGTCTCGGTATGACAATCGAAGAAATCGTTACTCTTGCTTCGATAATCGAAGCAGAAGCGCATGTCGAGTGTGAGCAGAAAATTATATCCTCTGTATATCACAATCGTCTTCGAAAGGGAATGATGCTTCAGGCAGACCCTACGACAATTTATGGATTGAGAAAATTCGATAGGCCGCTGCTTCTAAAAGACCTCGATAGTGATTCTCCATATAATACATATCGGAATTTTGGACTTCCGCCTGGACCGATTTGCAATCCCGGAATCGGCGCTATCGAAGCGGCACTGTATCCCGATTCGACAGATTTTTTATTTTTCGTTTCCCGCGGAGATGGCACACATATTTTTTCAAAAACGATACGGCAGCATCACCGAGCGATACAAAAGATTAAAAATATGTTGCGGCAACCTTCGTAAAAAGCAATAAAAAAATCAAATTATTTTTACTTGACATAAAATTGAATAGTAATATTTTTGGGAAGAAAACAGCAAACAATCTAACAGGAGGCTTTTTTATGAGATTTTCGACGCTGTGGATGACAGTTTTAGTTGCCCTTTTCCTGATAGCATCGCTATGGGCGGGTGAAGTTGTGCAGCCAGAACAAACTGTTCCGAAAATCAATGCGATGCAAAACGAATATATCCCCCATCTCAATTTAAGAAACAACACTAAATGGGCAGGCTATCCTATTTGCATACCCCCATATCTGAACCAGCAGGTTGATACTGTGGGATATACATATTATGAAATGCAGCACAATTATACTTGTGGAAGGAATATCGTCCTCGATGATAAAGGAACAGCGCATATCGCCTGGATGATGTCTCCTTCACCGTCGCTCAGTCCTCGACATGTTTATTACAATCTTGTCGATGCCGAAGGTAATCAACTTTCCGGTTCAGAATACATCGGTCTCCAAGTGGATGGTGCGACACGCTCCGGATATACAAATATCACTCTTACCACTTTAAAATCTGGTTTAGACTCGACAATCGATGTCGAAGTTCCATTTATAGGTTTTCACGCAACATATCCAGAATTAACCGATTTTCATACCGATATAGCATGGGATGCAATGTATAGAATTATGGATTCACCTGGTGGATTTGTCAGAACCGAGGATGGAACGGCGGATTTGTTGAGTTCCATACCTCCCCCTGCAACCACTCACTCACATGAATATGAGCCATATTACCCCGAGCTTGCTGATGGTGATTCTGTAGATTTGCTCGCCATTTGGCCTAGAATTGCGGGCAACGCAGATGGCGATATATATCTCGCATCTACACCATCGAACGAGGATACGATTGGCACAACACCTATGCCCGATTATGTCGTTTTTTGGGCAGGCGAACCAGAATGGAACACTACTATGAATCCGCCATTAATACACCAGTATGATTGGACAGACCCGCTGTTACTCGATGTGCAGGATGGTATTACTTGCGATATTGATGTATATAATCCCACAGGTGAAATTGCTGTGGCATACTTTGCAGTTTATGATACAAACGAATGTGAACATTATGTTCCCGACAGCGACCCACCGAGCGTATATTATGGATGGCTGCAAGCGATGAGCCTTGTCTATCGCAAATCTACCGATGGTGGTATCACATGGAGCGAGCGCGAAACAATACTCGGTCCCCCCGACAGTTCCGGAAATTGGTCGCTTGATGAACTCGACACGGTCTTTACCGCATCAATATATCAAGATAGTCTGGATACCACCGTTCTTTACTCTGCAATAGATACTTATGTGGTTTTCTATCGTCCTATCTGGGGAACGGATGTCAGTCTCGCTTACGACCCCGATGGGAATCTACATGCTGTATTTACTGCAAAAATGTATACTGTGACTAATTACGAAAATCCTTGTTCTGTTAGTGTGTATTATGGCAGCACAATAATGCACTGGGATGAAGCGAGCGGGGAAGTTCATAATGTTTGCCCGCCAAGATTTACCAATAGTTCCCTGCTTCCCGGTGGAGAAAGCAGCAGTGCCGACGAAACGGTTCTTCGTCCCAGTATCGGTTTCGACGATGATGGGGCTCTTTATGTTATCTGGGAACAAGCATGGCCTGGATACTATGCATATAAAGACTCTTTATGGACATTCATCGCTGAACATCCCGGAACATTGGACGCAGCAGCTCAGGAGGACCAAGATTCACTATGGTATTATACGACTGGCGGAACACTCGATGCAAATTCAAGTGGAGTAGCGGAAAATGAAATCTTTGTGGCGCGCTCATTTGACGGTGGCGCAACATGGACACCGCCGCAAAATATATCCAATTCACACGGAAAATTGACCGAATCTGGCGACGATATGTCCGAACTCGATATTTCCATCGCGAGAAGAGTTACCGACAAATTGCATATCTTTGCCGTCCTCGATAAATCTGCTGGTAAATACCCGAGAAGTGTCGGCGATGTGGTCAACTGCCCTGTCCTGCATATTGCTGTCGATACGACTATATTGAATTGCGATACTTGTTTCAGAGGTCCAGATGCTATAGCCGAAAAAGGCGGGCTTCAACCACAAAAGATTACCATTGCTGCACATCCTAATCCGTTCAATGCATCCACAGAAATCAGTTGGGTAAATCCTACAAGTGGCAATACTACTGTAGAAATTATCGATATTAGTGGAAAGGTCATTAGAAACCTATACAATGGCTTCTCTGCATCAGGCAATCACTCAATCGTATGGAACGGATTCGATGATAGCAAGAAACCTGTTCCGACAGGCACTTATTTCTGCCGTGTGAAATCCGGTGATATGAAAGCGACAACGAAAATCACGCTGATGAAATAGCGCTGTCAGCATATTGAAAAAAATCCCCGATGCAAAATCATCGGGGTTTTTTTACAGCAGGCTAAAGGCTGCTGTTTGATTATCATATTCCTTGTTCCAATCTTTCGGCAAGAAATGTCGGCAGACCCGCGGCGATAATTTTTTTCTGCGTATCGGGAACAGGATAGAAAAACCTAATGAATTTCACAACTTCAGCATCGGTATCGTATACCGCAATAGAACCACGGGCATCGCTGTCTCTCGGCTGCCCCACACTGCCAATATTTATTATATACCTGCGGTCAGCGAGAATTTTTACGAGTGTTTCCCGCTCGTTGAAAGGCACAGAAATCTGGATGTAGTCGCCCTTATCGGTGAACACACCCGGTATGTGTGAGTGCCCAATAAAACAAATTTTATTATCGAAATATCCAAACTGTTCGATTGCATCGGCGGATGAGAATATATATCGCCATCTTGCAGGTTCGTGCGGAGTCGAATGGACGGCACACCAGTTAGAATCGTAATATGATAGTTTAAGTTCTGCGAGAAATGAGCGGTGATGTGGTAACAACACCTCTGATGTCCACAATATCGCTTCGCGCCCAAATCTATTAAAATATGTAATATCGGTTTTCCCTACCGATGCCCAATCGTGATTGCCTGCGATTATTGTATCTGCATTTTTTTCCACAACATCGATGCACTTTCCTGGTTCGGCGCCATATCCCACAATATCCCCAACGCACACTATCTTATCGACATTTTGCTCTTGTAAATTCGACATCGCAACTTCGAGCGCTTCAAAATTCCCGTGAATATCCGATATAAAACCGATTTTCATTTGTCCTCGTCTTTTATCGTAACAAGTTTATTTTCCAATAATTTTCGATGTGCCGCATCAATTACGCCATTGACAAATTTAGAACTGTGCTCGCTGCCAAACTCTTTTGCGAGTTCTACCGCTTCGTTGATTGTTACTTTGTGCGAAATCGTCGGGAAATCTAAAAATTCTGCTATGCCGATGCGTAAAATATTCCTATCCACAGCGGAAATACGCTCAATTTCCCAATTCTCCATAACTTCTTGAATTATTTCATCTGCGAAACTTTCCCGCTTGATTGATGCTTCGAGTAATTCTTTGAAAAAATCGAGTGCAGAATCGGGAATTTTATCAAATGAAAGAATTGCATCGAACAATTTTTGTAGGTTATCTTCGCCGCCAATTTGGTGAGCGAACATCGCCATAAGCACTGCTCGTCGAGCAAGATGGCGCGGCTGGTTATTTTTATTAATCTTATTCACTATTTTCAGCCGATTTTAAAAATATCTTATCAATGCGACATTCCAAATCAAATAATGTATTACTACCCCGTTCAGAAAACTCCCAATCACATATACACTTAACTTTGCACTCTATTTAATCCCCATATCGATTTCGCTGAATTTTAGCACAGTATATACATAAATTTCGGTGTTCGGGTCTTTATAGCAATTTCTTGGCAGTCCTGCTTTTTGTGCGCACAGTTCGCCTAAAAACGCTTCTTTATCAGGAATTTGACCCCATACTTGCGGCAAAAATACGCCCGAGCTAAATCCTTGCTTCACATAAACTCCATCCTTGAATGGTCTCACATTTTCCCACGATTTTATTTTTTTGAGAGGGGAGAGGACTGACACTTCGATATCTATATCGGGCAGCTCGCTCTTCTGAACGGGGTTGAAGCGATAATCCTGCGATGCTGCTGCAATAGCCATATCACGAACAGCGAGATATAGCGGACCTCGCGCAACCATCTGTCCGATGCATCCGCGCAGCATTCCTTTGCGGTGAATAGTTACAAAAACAGGCGCATCTTCGACGAGTTTTGGGTCGTCAGGTTTCGGCGGTTCGTATTTCTTCCCATTCTCGACCAATTCGTCGACAGTTTTTCGCGCGAGTTTGAGCAGATATAGTTTCTGTTCTTCGGTCAACGAATATTCAGGCGTTCCAGGAATTACTTCATCGGAATTTTTAATGCTCTTATCGTCTGACTTGTCGTTATTGCCGCTGCCGCCGCTATTTGTGTTCCCCTCGACAAACGCCACAGCGCAATATCCTACGACACCGTGAGATAGCGTTGCTGGCTGCGTATCGCCAGAGTTTGCATATTTCAGCAGTTCGATTTTCGATGCGCCGATTTTCGGCATAACTTTCATTGCTGTCAGAACGCCGGCGAACCCGCAAAATGCGCCGACGCCCGATTGCAGATAGCCGATTAGTCCGTTCACATCATCGGAAAGAACATACTGCAATGTTTTTTGGTCGGTGGCGACCGCCTTATCATAAGGGAGATAGTGGCTCATATCGGTGGAGACTACCACGAGCGTCTTCGACCAATCGATATCTGCGGCAAGAATAGCGTTCGTCAACGTTTCGATTTCCGCTGCGGTCTGGTGCGAAAATGCGATAGGAACAAGGGTAAAATCGTTGTTCAGCGCATATTGCAGGAATGGCAGTTCCATTTCAAGCGAATGTTCGCCTGCGTGGACATCTCTGTGGTCTTGAATTATCTGCGGCGCATAAGACATTATTTTTTTACAGAGTTTCTCATTAACCACAGTTCTACCGAGTGGCGTTTCCCACGCTCCTTTCGACCATATCGAAATTCCTTCCCAGCTCGGCGGTCGATGCGCAAAACCGATTAAAATTACGGTGTTCCCGCGATATTTGTCGGCGTTTTGCATTAGCGCCTTGAAACTATACGCAGCAACAGGTCCAGAATAGATATATCCCGCGTGCGGAGCAATTAGCCCGATAATTCTGCCGTCTATTTTTTTCACCGAAGCATTATCCATAAAACCTTTTATCATTTCGGTCAGAGAATCTTTGTCTCCGGGATACCACGAACCCGCCATCGCAGGTTTGCGTATATCTTCCATCTTGATAACCTCCTTTTCGCTGCCCTTTGCACAACCCGAAAGCACCAGCGAAATCGATAATAGAAATAAATACCATTTC
>JALTEE010000249.1 GCA_027007865.1 bacterium | reverse complement strand
AGGAAAAGATGCACTGTGGATAATGCTGTCCAAAGAATCTGGCGCAAATACGGTAAATGTGATGAAACGAGTGCTAAAAGAGGAGAAAAAACTGGATGAAATGCTGCCGAAAAATACGAAATTATACAAAATGTTCGATATGTCGGAAATGATTCGCAAAATAATATCGCATACGATGAACAATGGCATTGTCGGTGCGATACTTGCTATTATTTTCATATTTATATTTCTACGCTCTTGGCGACCGACCGCTGCGATTAGCGTTGCAATTCCGCTATCTATTATTGCTACATTCATAGCGATTTACGCAGCGGGATATACTCTCAATATTATGACAATGGTCGGTCTCGCCCTCGGCGTGGGAATGCTTGTGGACAATGCAATAGTTGTAATCGAGAATATCTATCGCCTTATCGAAAATGGGAAAGATAGAATTACCGCCGCAGGTCTCGGCGCGAAGCAAGTCGGAATGGCTATCACAGCATCAACGATGACAACTATCGCAGTTTTTCTGCCTGTGCTGTTCATTCCGGGAATAACAGGACAACTTTCCCGCGGACTCGCACTGACAATCGTATTCGCACTGTTAAGTTCGCTTTTCGTAGCGCTGACAATCGTTCCTGTTATCGCAGCGCAAATATTTAAAAGGAAAAGGCAAGCAGGAATGGAAGCGACAAAATGGTTTGCAAAATTGAAGGAATTTTATGGCGGAGTTCTGTCCTGGTGCCTCGACCATAAAACGATTACGCTTGTTGCCGTGTTGATATTATTAATTGCTTCGCTGGCATTGTATCCGATTGTGGGCGGCTCGTTTATGCCAAAGATGGACCAACCATTTGCGCAAGTATTTTTCCAATTGCCGCAGGGGACAACACTCGAAGAAGCAAATAAAATCGGGCACCAACTCATTACGGCGGTCGAGAACGACCCCGATGTGTTATTCACCGGTATGGTTGTCGGTGTAACATCTGGAAGCGAGTTCGACCTCGCTATGGGAAATCAAGGAACACCGACAAATGTCAATGAGGGAGAAATATTTTTGCGCGTAAAATTTAAGGAGAAGCGAAAACGTTCCAGTGAACAAATAATCGACGAAATGCGCAAAGTGTTTCCATTGTTAAAAAATGCCAAGTTCACCTCGATAGATGTGAGTTCGCAGATGTTCGGCGGTGCTGTCGAAGGCGACATTACCGTAAAAATATTCGGAGATGACATCGGAACATTGCAAAAACTGGCTAAATACACCGAAAAAAAGTTAAAAAATGTCGAGGGAGTCGGCGATGTTTCATTATCCTTTAAGGAAGGTCGTCCGGAGATGCGGATTATTGTGAATAAGGACAAGTGCGCTCGTGTCGGATTATCGATTGCACAGGTAGCCGATGCTGTGAAAACATATACTATCGGCTCATTCGCAGGAAGATATAACGATGTTAGCAAACAAATCGACATTAAAATTGAACTTCCTGAAAAGGATAGAAAAAATTATTCCCAGATATTATCTCTGCCGCTCGTTACAAAAAATGGGAAAGTCATTCCGTTATCGCAAGTAGCGGAAATTGTCGATACCATTGGTCCTGCCGAAATTCAGCACGAGGAGCAAAAGAGAATGGTTTATGTGGGTATTACAGTTGCAGAAGGATACAATCTCAAGAAAACAACGGCACGGGTGAAAAAGAAAATGGACGAAATATATAACTCGCCCGAATGGGAAGAGGGCTATGTATTCGACATTGGCGGGCAGGCTGACCAGATGAAAGACCTGTTCAAATGGATGATAATTGCTGTTATCGTGGCGTTCTTGCTCGTATATATGGTGATGGCGTCGCAGTTCGAATCCTTTCTCCATCCTTTCGTGATAATGTTCACGCAACCACTCGCTATAATCGGCGTGATGTGGGCGCTTTTTTTAACAGGAACAGACCTCTCGCTCCCATCATTTATGGGATTGGTTATCCTTGCCGGAATAGTCGTTAATAATGGTATTGTGATGGTCGATTTTATCAATCAATTGCGCAGAAATGAAAATTATGATATGCGTAGTGCGATTGTAGAAGCAGGAAAATTGAGAATGAGACCTGTGCTAATAACCGCTTTAACAACTATTTTTGGAATGCTACCGATGGCGATGTCAATAAGTCAAGGCTCGGAAATGCGCGCACCGATGGCAATCGCTGTTATCGGAGGACTGACGAGCGCTACATTCCTAACACTCGTAGTAATCCCTGTGGTGTATTCGGTATTCGAAAAGATATCGCTGCGAACATCGAATAGTTTTAAAAGAATGCTCGGTATAGATG
>JALTEE010000248.1 GCA_027007865.1 bacterium | reverse complement strand
GTGTGATATATTCCTATTGGGTCCGTCGACCCTATTGATTTCCGAAATGTTTAAATATAAAAACATTAAAGGGTTGTTTGGCGGAAGGTTCGAACCAAAGGACAAAAGAGTAATGAACGTTATTTCCAATAATGGCGGTACAAAGGAATTCCTTCCTTTTATGGAAAAAGTCAATATTTTAAAAAATTTTTAAAAAATACTTGATTTTAAAGTTTAAAATGATATCATATAAGAAATTTAATACACGGAGGTATTGCGTATGAAGAAAAGAAACGTGATCATCATGGGAGCTGCCGGAAGGGACTTCCACAATTTCAACACTTTTTTTAGGACTAATGAGAATTTTAATGTTGTGTGTTTTACCGCAACACAAATTCCCGACATTGCAGGTAGAAAGTATCCCGTAGAACTTTCAGGCGAATTATATCCAAACGGTATTCCAATTTATGATGAAAAGGATTTGGCAAAACTTATAAAAGAGTATAACATTGATGAGGTTTATTTTTCATACTCAGACATTAATCATGTTGATTTAATGCACAAAGCATCATTAGTGCAAGCAGCAGGTGCCTCTTTTATGCTTTTGGGACCAAAGGATACACAAATAAAATGTAATAAACCCCTTATTTCCGTTTTGGCTGTTAGAACAGGTTGTGGAAAATCTCAAACCACAAGAAGAATAGTGGAAATATTGAGAAATGCAGGTAAAAAAGTTGTGGTCATCAGACATCCAATGCCATATGGAGATCTTTCAAAGCAAATTGCCGAAAGATTTGAGACATACGATGATCTTGATAAATATGAATGTACTATTGAAGAAAGAGAAGAATACGAACCGCATATAGATAGGGGAGCAATTGTTTATGCCGGTGTTGATTATGAAAAAATAATCAGACAAGCAGAACAGGAAGCCGATATCGTTTTATGGGATGGCGGAAATAATGATTTCAGCTTTTATCAATCGGATCTTATATTTACAGTGGCAGATCCATTGAGACCCGGGCATGAAATGCTTTATTATCCGGGAGAAACAAATTTCAGATCGGCAGATTATATTATTATCAATAAAGAAGATTCTGCCCGACCAGATGATATTGATCTCATACTTGAACATGCAAAGGAAGTTAATCCCAATGCCGGAATTATACATGCTAATTCACCGGTAAAAGTAGAAAAACCGGAAGCCATTAAGGGTAAAAGGGTTCTTGTTATTGAAGACGGTCCCACATTGACGCATGGAGGAATGAAGTACGGAGCGGGTTATGTAGCTGCAGAAAAGTTCGAAGCAAGCGAAGTAATAGATCCTCGACCCTATGCAGTTGAGTCAATAAAAGCAACATATGAAAAATATAATCACCTTGAAAAAATATTACCGGCTATGGGTTATGGGGAAAAACAAATGAAAGATCTTGAAAAAACCATTGCAAATGCTGATTGTGATGTTGTTTTAGGTGCTACACCTATTAATTTGGAAAGGGTCATTCATATTGATAAACCCTATGTTAGAGTATATTATGATTTAGATGAAAAAGGAACATCTTTGGAAGATATTCTGAAAAAGAAATTTAATCTATAAAAAATGGAGGCAAACATGATCAAAGTAGACAAAGAAGCTTGTATCGGTTGTGGAGTCTGCGCAAGTATGTGTCCTGATGTATTCGAAATTCAGGATGACGGTAAAGCAGGCGTTATTTCTCAAGACAATGTAGATTGTGCTAAAGAAGCCGCTGAGGCTTGTCCGGTTAGCGCTATTACAGTAGACTAATACAAATCAAATTTGCCGGGCATTTTTTGCCCGGCTTTTTTCATTTCATACTTGATTATTTTTAAAAAAACTATATAATAAAGATTTAAAAGGCGGGGAGTGGCGCAGATGGCAGCGCGCATGGTTTGGGACCATGAGGTCGCGGGTTCGAGTCCCGCTTCCCCGACCATTTCCATCGAATAATGCATCCTTAGCTCAACGGATAGAGCGTCGGACTTCGAATCCGCAGGTTGCAGGTTCGAATCCTGCAGGATGCGTTTTGGATGGGGACGGTTGTTGACTTTGTTGACTTTTCTTTAATGTGCCAAGTCTCCGATTTCAGGATTAAACGGAAGGGATATAGATAGTACTTTGAAGAAGTATTTGAAATAGAGAAAAGGTATTTCTAATGATTTTCACTTTCGTATTTGGCTAAATGCGAAAACAGGTCTGGTAACTATATATCAGTTGGGGAAGAAACGGTATTCCTTCCGAAAACGTGAAAAAATCGCAATTATTCGTACGAAAAACGTGAAAATATTGACAGTGAACCGT
>JALTEE010000247.1 GCA_027007865.1 bacterium | reverse complement strand
GTCTATATTGTGAAATATTTATTGTGGATTTCCACTTTCCGACACGGCGGGATTATATTTGCAAAAAAGCATCCGGTAGTAAATATTACATATAGGATATGATATTAGATAATTTTTTATGCAGTTTTGAAAAACAGACTTTTTAATATCAAAAAAATGTCATCTCCAATTTGTATTACCTTCACGATATTGTAGCAGCACAGCTTGAACTGAACCAACCGGGATTTTCGATTCCATCTTAACCGGCATCTTGCGCTTATCATCGGTTATCCAAATTAACATCCTCCCCTTCTTTTTAAACAACCCCTCTACCTTTATTACAGGCTCGATAACGAGGCAGTTGAACTTTCCTGCTTTCACCTCGACCCTTTCGCGCCTATGCACGATAACGGAAATCGGGTAGTTTCCACCATTATCGTGATATGGAATTGGAATAGTGTCTCCCGGCTGAAGATTTAATGTTCTGACATAATAAAAAGCCGATATAATGTCCTGAACTCTGACATATGTTTCTACATTGAATGTGTTTTTTCTTATGGCGCGATGTTCTTTTTGGTCGAAATCGATTGTATATTTATCCTTAAATTTCCCTTCTGATACATCTTTTCTGAACTGATAAGAATAGAAACTATCCACATCCATAAAACTTTCGATTATATCGTTCACTGGATAAAGTTGTCCCACTAAACCCGTTGAATATGCTTTTGAGCGAAGCCAATAGCAAATATGCCCATTTCGTTTGACGACATTGGGGATTTCGAGGATACCGTGTCCACCTTTGAGCGGTACTCTTCCAACACCGGGTAATGAAACATATATACCGAAATCGAGATATTCACCGACGCCGAAGGCATCGATGTTTACCGGCTTCGGAATTTCTACACCAGAAAGTGCTTTGAGCGCTTTTTGCCGTTCCTGCTGAGACTGCAATTTCCCAATAGAAAATTGCACAAAAAATATGCAGAGCAGCAGGATTATGTAATTTCTTCTTCTCATTTTATATCGCTAACTATATATAATTCATAGAATTATATGATATCCCTCATCATTCTTGACTAATACATATAAAATCGGGCATATTCTATGCCAATTATCACCATCACTCCGTCGGCTTCTTGATTACCTTGACCGACTTTATCCTCTGCCCATCGATTTCTTCTACAATAAGCACGATACCATCTTCGAGTTCCACAGAATATCCCGGCTTCGGTATTGCGCCTGCAAATTGATATATCAATCCTCCAATCGTATCTGCCTCTTCATCGGGCAGTTGAACATCCAACAGATCGGATACATCGTCGATTGTAACCTTTCCCATAATACGCCATACGCCATCGTCGAGTTTTTGAATCGGCATCTCCTCCATATCGTATTCATCTTGAATCTCACCCACTATTTCTTCGAGCAAATCCTCCATAGTAACCATTCCTGCAACACCGCCATATTCGTCCACGACAATTGCGATATGCAGTTTCTCACGCCTGAACTCCTGCAGTAAATCATCTATCAATTTCGATTCGGGAATGAAATACGGTTTCCTGCAAATCCGCGACAGGTCGATATTGTCCGTTTTTCTGCCCATTTCTATGAGAAGGTCTTTAGCATATAATATCCCTACGATATTATCTATATTATCCTCGAACAGCGGTATTCTCGAATGCCCCCTTTCCTCGATTATTCCAATTATCTCAGATATTTCCGCATCGATAGGCGCACATATCATATCTACACGAGGCACCATAACTTCTCGCACAGTTGTTTCCACAAAATCCATTATTTGTTTAATCATTTGGCGCTCTTCGCTTTCGATATTATACCCGCCTTCGTCAGCGATGTATGCCAATTTCCGCTGTGTTGCAAGACTCTTTATCCCTTCGAGTCCGGAATGAAGCAAGATAAAATCTAAAACGACTTTTGCAATTTTAATTATAGGATATAGAACTATGTATGTGATTTTCAAAAAAAGAGCGAATCTCAATGTTCGAGTTGCGTTCCATCCCACGACTGAAGCGGGTAACACATACATCGCGAGAATTGCTATGATACCGAATAGCGAACCTTCGACAATATAGCGCAATACCGCCGTGTAATTTGCCATCGTATATCCGAAATAAATGTTATTTGCCACTGCCAAAGCTGCCAACGACAGTCCCTTTACTGTGATAAAAAAGGTTTCAAATTCACCGGAGCGTTGGATTGAGCTGGCAAGCCACTTTTTTAATCCGACAAGTTTCTCATCCTCATCAAGTTCGAGCGAAAATACCGCCACCTCGAGAGCGGAGCTAAAATAGAGCATCAATGC
>JALTEE010000246.1 GCA_027007865.1 bacterium | reverse complement strand
AAATATTACTTCAAATCGGTTTAACCGAGAACGAATCGAAATTATACCTTGCGCTTTTGAAACTCGGTGAGGGAACAGTCGATGAAATTATTAATATTACACCTGTAAGAAGACCGACAGCATATAAAGTGCTAAGAGACTTATTGGATAAGGGATTAGTCGCCGAATTACCCGGGAAACCGTTACGATTTAGAATTCTTCCACCCGAACAAACATTAGATAAAATGTTTAGGGAAAAAGTCGATGAAATTAAATATTTATCTGAAACGCTTCCGAAATCTTACACAAAATTTATAAATGAGGCGCAGAGAATTCATTCGAGAGCACAAAGCAATGTGGATATTGGGCGTGACATTGTTGTTTTGAAAGGAATGAAATCTGTTGTCGATATAGTTGCTCGTCTTGAAAATCAAACAAAAAACCGTATTCGGTTAGCCGCTAAAACTCCGTTTCAATCCGCTGAAGAGATAGAACTCATAAATAATGAGTTTGAGGAAATGGGCTTTCCAGAATCGGGAAAGTCATTAGAATTGAGGGTAATATGTGAATCCAGTATGCTCGATGTCCCCGGATTCATCAAATTAGTGAGAAATATAGAAATTCAGAATAAATACTACCATCACCTTCCTCACCTTCCAATGGAATTTTCAATATACGACGACTTCGGGGCAATACTGGAATTGAATGAAAAAACTGAACATAATTTAGAAAATTGCAAAATGATTTTTATTCAGAACCGCCAAATTATAGAATTGCTCATAGAAGCATTCGATTCGCTTTGGAATAAAGCCAAACCTGTTGTAATCCATAATAAGTAGGGAGGGATATTATGAACAACTTTTTTTCAAAATGTTGGCTGTTTATTTTTTTCGTCATATTAGGAGCATTTTGTTCATTATCTATCGCTGCCGATGTTCCTCGTGTGGTAAATTATCAAGGTAAGTTGCTCGATAATGGCGGCTCTGCCGACGGCTACTATTATTTTCGCTATGCGATATACAGCCCTGGCGCAAGCCCTGAAACGCTCTGGGTTCAAACGCACCCGGGCGGGGATTCCATTTATGTTAATAATGGATTATTCTCCGATACACTCGGTTTGCGAATCGACACAGTTTTTGCCCAAAGTGCGAATCTCTGGCTTAAGGTATTTGTTCAGAAGCCGCCGTTTAATTCTGCGAATTGGACAGCGCTCGGCGATGGCGAAAAACTTTGGGCATCCGCTTGGGCATTGACAATAGCAGATACTGCGATAACCGACGCCAAAATACGCTGGTCGGCGCCCGGTTCGACGCCTTCTGCCGGTCAGGTTTCCGCCGAAGATGTTCCAATCGAGGATGCTGGCGGATACTATACGATTGATAATGTCGAGGCGGCATTGCAGCAAATTGCCGGTGGTGGAGGGAGTAGCCAATGGTCGGATTCGACTACATATATTACGAATAACAATGCGACATCGAACGACCTTCACAGCAGAATTTTCGATGATGGCAATGTTTCGGTCGGCACGACGGATGAATCTGAAAAATTAAATATCGCTGGAAGATTGAGTCTTTTGGAAACGACATCGCCGAGTGCAACGGCAAATTATGGCAAACTTTATATAAAAAGCGCCGATAGCAAATTATACTTTATGGACGATGGCGGCGTCGAACACGATTTGACAGCCACAGGTGGCGGCGAGAACCTTTCACAAACACTCGCGATCGATAGTGTTGCCGGCGGACACATAATAGATATGCAAAACCGTTCGATTCGCAATGTTGCGACACCGACAACGAGTGATTCCGCAATTGGCCCTGCGGTGAGTGCGAATTTTCTTCTTGGCAAGCCGACAACTTCCACTGCCAATTGGAAATTATATACTTATCGTGGTGCAGGTGGTGGAACCGCTGGGGCTGGAGGGGATAATTGGGGAACACAGGTTATTGTTTCCGATGCTCCTCTTTCCGGTGATGGCACAAGTTCGAGTCAACTCGTCATTTCTCAGGCAAACGCAACTACCGATGGCTATTTATCGAGCACCGATTGGACAACATTTAATAATAAAGTATCCTCTGTTACAGCATCCGCACCGATTGTCAGTTCCGGTGGAACTACGCCGGACATATCCATGCAGACGAGTGGCGTTACAGCAGGTTCATATACGAACACTAATTTAACCGTGGATGCCTACGGTAGAATCACAGCGGCATCGAATGGTTCTGCCAGTGGTGGCGACAATGATTGGACATTGGTAGGTGATACTTTATACAGCGCACCTGACAGCACAGTTGTAGTAAAAGATGGAAATGTCGGCATCGGGA
>JALTEE010000245.1 GCA_027007865.1 bacterium | reverse complement strand
AAATATAGCAAAGAGAAAATCAGCAATCTCGAAAAATAGTGTTCGCGGGAGGAGCTTCTTGAACCCGAGAAACATCTTCCTGGAGTCGAGAAAACTTTTCTGAAGCTAGGAAAACCTCTGGAAAGAGCTTCCAGAACTCAGGAAATGTTTTCCAGACCCCGGAAACATTTTCCTGAACCAGGGAAAACATTTCTTGAAGTCAAGAAAACGCTCAGGAAGAGACGGAAATGTGGTAAGTTGTTGGGATTGTGAGAGTTCGAGAAGGAGAATTGTAGGGGCGAACCCCAGTGTTCGCCCTGATGATGTGAACAAACAAATAGGGCAGACACATGGGTCTGCCCCTACGACACCGCAATAAAAACAAGGGAGGTTCATTATGAGAAACACAATCATTTTCTCACTGGCGCTGCTGCTTTTCGCCGCCGTGTGCCTTGCCCAGCCGTCGCTCGTCTGGCAGAGAAGCCTCGGCGGAAGTTTTCATGATGAAGCGTATTCCATTCAACAGACATCCGATGGCGAGTTCATCGTGGCGGGATGGTCCGCATCCAATGATGGCGATGTCAGCGGACATCACGGAAGCACAGATTATTCTGATTCTTGGGTAGTGAAGTTGAATTCTGCTGGCGACATCGAATGGCAGAAATGCCTCGGAGGAAGTGATTGGGATTATGCGTATTCCATTCAACAGACATCCGATAGCGGATTCATCGTGGCGGGAGCGTCCAATTCCAACGATGGTGATGTCAGCGGAAACCACGGCTATGGCGATTATTGGGTAGCGAAGTTGAATTCTGCTGGCGCTCTCGTTTGGCAGAGAGCGCTCGGTGGAAGTGATGAGGATGAAGCGTCTTCCATTCAACAGACATCCGATGGCGGGTTTATCGTGGCGGGATATTCCTATTCCAATGATGGCGATGTCAGCGGAAACCATGGCAACGGTGATTATTGGGTAGTGAAGTTGAATTCTGCTGGCGACATCGAATGGCAAAAATGCCTCGGAGGAAGTGATTGGGATTATGCGTATTCCATTCAACAGACATCCGATGGCGGGTTCATCGTGGCGGGATGGTCCAGCTCCAATGATGGCGATGTCAGCGGAAACCACGGCTACGATGATTATTGGGTAGTGAAGTTGGATTCATCGGGGGATATCGAATGGCAGAAAAGTCTCGGAGGAAGTGATTGGGATGAAGCGTCTTCCATTCAGCAGACAACCGATGGCGGATACATTGTAGCAGGAGCGTCCGAATCTAATGATGGCGATGTCAGCGGAAACCATGGCAGCTACGATTATTGGGTAGTGAGGTTGAATTCTGCTGGCGCTCTCGTTTGGCAGAGAGCGCTCGGCGGAAGTGATGAGGATGAAGCGTCTTCCATTCAACAGACATCCGATGGCGGATACATCGTGGCGGGATATTCCTATTCCAATGATGGCGATGTCAGCGGACATCACGAAAGCACAGATGAGTCTGATTATTGGGTAGCTAAGTTGAATTCTGCTGGCGCTCTCGTCTGGCAGAGAAGCTTCGGCGGAAGCGGTGGTGATGGGGCGCTTTCCATTCAACAGACATCCGATAGCGGGTTCATCGTGGCGGGAGGGTCCGCATCCAATGATGGCGATGTCAGCGGATGGCATGAAGGATATGATTCTTATGGCGATCCTACTTCTGATTATTGGGTAGTGAAGTTGTCGCCGGAAGAAGGAATAAGCGAAGGCAACGAGGGTTTGCAACCCCTTGCCTATACAATCAGCGCATATCCCAATCCGTTCAATTCGTCGTGCGAAATCACGCTGTCTGGTGTCAACAAGGGAGCATGCTCCCTTGTTGATGGAACAGTCGAAATATACGATTTGCGGGGGAATGTTGTTTTCACGAATGCCGTAGGGGCGAGGTCGCCTCGCCCAATGCAAAAGGGCGCGGAAACCGCGCCCCTACAAAACGGCGCCCGCACATTCATCTGGCATCCCAACAAATCAATCGCATCGGGGATATATCTTGTGCGAGCGACAACGGATGACGGACGAACAACGACGAAACGCGTTATATTGATTAAATAATCGAACAAGGGGTTGCAACCCCTTGTTGATTTGTTGAAACGATATGTCAGCAAGGGAGCATGCTCCCTTGCTGACAGCGCCCTGTGGAATGGAAATCAGGAAACCCAATACATAACCTCCTCTGGATTCCCAATCGAGTTGGGAATGACACACCGCACCCCATTTGTCATTCCCGCGCTTTCAATTGTCATTTTTGCGTTCTATTCTGTCATTCCCCGCACCCTATTTGTCATTCCCGTGAAAACGGGAATCCAGAAAGGTAGGAAGGGCAGGTGGTGGTGGAGATATACGACCTGCGGGGGAATATTTTGTTTGGCAAAATGACCTGAGCGACCGCCAGAAGCGACCTCAACGAGCCGCGAAGCATAGAATCACCCGAAGGGTGTCAAAATGTAAAATTGCTACAACACCGTTTCAAAAAGCCGTAAGGCTTTCACTAATCTGAGCGGACAGAATGGGAGCGACCTCGATGCACGGCGAAGCGCAAAGGTCAAGCGGAACGCTTGTCTGGATGCTCGACAAATCGAGCGCATCGGGGATATATTTGGTGCGAGCGACAACGAACGATGGACGGACGACGACGAAACGCGTTATATTGATTCGCTAAAAGCAGACTGCAAAGCAAGGTGCTTTGCCTATCATTATTATATAATTTTATAACCGAAGCGTCTCGCTTCGGGAAATATAAACCGCTACTTCGCTTTGAGCAGACTTATCGGAATCATCAATCTCACAGCAACTGGAACGGTTCCTTCGGGCTGAATCGTTATCTTGTGCTTTTTTTCAGGAATTTTTATCTTAATTTTTTTCGCCTTGCCCGGAATAACTTTGCCATCTCCGCGGAAATAGGAAACCGACGATGCGACAGTTTCAAATTCGTATATTGTCGGCTTTTCGCTATCGATTTGCACTTTTAATTTATAGTGCTGCGTTCCTAACATAGCGGGTGAAAAAATTAACCGAGTATAAAGCGTAACCGTTCCGCCGCCATTTAGAATATATTCGACCGCCTTGTTTTTCGATGAGCGGTAATACCCTAATTCCTGTTCACCGACCACGAGAACCATTCCACCATCGTGCTTTTGCGGAGCCATCGTAATATCGGAACTCTTTTTCTTGTAAGTCACTCGCACAAGAATTTTCCCATCATCCGAGTGAACCGACAAAATGTGTTTCCCGCGAGGTATCTTTATCGGAATCGTTTTTGCCTTTGTGATAATACCCAGTTTTTTTGATGATGTTAATTTAGATGTTTTCTCTTTGATTGTTAGCGATTCAACCTTTTTGTCATCCATGTTCACTGTGATATTTTGTTCGCTGCCGCCCTGTGTTCGGACATAAATTTTCGCATTGGCGTAGCCCGTTATATCGAACTGTGCTTCATCACCTTTTTTCAAATACCAGTAAGTGTATTTTTTCCCTTTTACGACAATGTTCGTTTTCTTTCCGCCTCTGGTATGCTTCGCCTGTTTAGCGAATACAATTCCGAAAAGTGCGATAAAAACGAGTAGGTATTTCATCCGGAACATATCTAACCTCCGATGATTATTCCTTGTTCTTTTCTTCTATCGGTTTGTTCTGCCCGATTTCTTCGAGTAGTTTTTCGAGTTTATCGATTGTTTCTTTTTCATCGCCCGGATTGAATCCGATGTGTCTGTAAATAATCGTTCCGTCGGGTTTTAGTAAAAATAGTTCAGGGATATCTGCCACGCCTGCCTTTCGCTTAATTTTTTGCCCATTGTCGTATGGAAGCATAAATTTATCCCATCCTTCTTTTTTGGCGAGAGCGAGCGCCTGACCTTTCGAGCGAGGACCATCCTCGCAGATTGCAACTACCATATATGGATGCTCGCCTTGTGTAGTATCGAAATTGTCCCAATACTCGCTGAATTTTCGCAGTTCTTTTTTGCACGGTTTGCACCAGGTTGCCCAAAAAGTGAGCACAACGGGTTTCCCCGTGCTCAAAATTGTATCGAGGCTCAGAGCGTTTCCCGACAAATCTTTTGTCGAAAATTGCGGGAATGATTTCTCCGCGGCAAAGGACAGCGCAAATGCAAATATCGCTACGATGACGATTATGACAACTTTTCTCATTTTTCCCTCCAATTTTTACCTATCGGTGTAAAAACGGCAAAACAGATGCCAAATTCAATTATAAAAAGCGCACTCGAATTGGAAATGAAAGTTACAATTTAAATATCGGTGGAATAATTATAAATGCAACATAAAATCGAGTTGAGCATAATTTTATCATAGATATTCGGGTATAATCGAGAAAATAGGACTGTGTATTATGTTGAAAAAATTTAAGGGGCAGCATTTTATGCCGCCCCAATAATTTTTGAACATTGCTGCCGCTATTCAGCCATTATTTTATTAGCCCATTTTGCTATTTGCGCTTTGTGCCGCGCTGCCTTGTTCCTATGGATTACGCCTTTTTTTAGCGCTTTATCCATATTCGAATACATTTTTGCGGTCAGCCATTTTGAACTTTCCTGTTCTTTGCCAGCAGGGATTTTCCAAGAAAGTTTCTTCAGGACATCATCCACAGAACTCTGTGTTTTAATCGCACGAAGAATCGCCCTCATAGAACCGCGAATGACACGGTTCCGTTCACGGCGTTTCTCATTTTGGCGCATTCGCTTGAACACCGAACGATGTTTTTTATATGGCATATTTTATCTCCTCGATAATCCTCGCATCTGCGGGATGTTTTTTATTTTTCTTCACTATCAGCTGTTTCTTTCGAAGAATCTTGTTCTACGGAATTTTCGAAATCTTCTTCATCATCATTTTCCACATCTGCCTTTTCAGGAATAGGCGTTTCGACCGCTTCTTCATCCGGACTTTCGTCCACAGGATTTTCCTCCACAGCAGCAGTTTGTTCCTCTTGTTCCTGAACAATATCCGATGTATCGTTTTCTACGGCGGTTTCACCCGCGACTTCTTCCTGTGGCTGAGTATCTGTCGTCTGTTCGTTTTCCTGCGTTTCTTCCGAAGTAGTTTTGGATTCGGGTTCGGACGCATATGTAACTTTTGCGACTTCTCGCATCTGGATGGTTTTTGTAGAATGTGCAGTTAGATACCTGTCGAGGTCGGCTTTTTCTCTGCTATCGAAATACGCATTCACCGATAGAACAATTCTGTGGTCCTTTTCCTCGAACTCGATGACTTTTAGTGGTAAAATGTCATTTTCATTGAACGCATCCTGCGGTTTTTCAACTCGTTTCCCTAATTGTGTAACGGGAACGAAACCCTCGACAGCATCAGGCAATTCGACAATAACGCCCCTATCGGTCATATGCAGTATTCTGCCCTCTGTTTCTGCACCAACTGCATATTTCCTGCTCATTTCTGGCCACGGGTCATCTTCGAGTTGCTTGTAGCCCAGTGAAATTCTGTGGTTTTCGGAATCGATTCCGAGAACGACCGCTTCCACCTCTTGACCGCGCCTAAAGAACTCGCTCGGATGATTGACACGCCTCGTCCAGGAAATGTCGGAGATGTGAATTAGCCCTTCGATGCCCTCTTCAATTTCGATAAATGCTCCAAACGCTGTGAGATTTCGCACCACACCGGAAACTTTTGCTCCCGGAGTATATTTTTCCGCAGCGATTTTCCAAGGGTCGGGTTCCAATTGCTTGATACCGAGCGAGATTTTATGGTTTTCTTTATCCACATCGAGAACGACGCATTCGACTTCCTGTCCCACTTCGAGCATCTCGGATGGATGACTTATGTGTTTTGTCCAAGACATTTCCGATATATGAACAAGACCTTCGATACCTTCGTCGAGTTGTATAAATGCGCCATACTTTGTCAGATTTACGACCTTTCCCCTTATTCTCGCATCTACCGGAAAGCGCTCATCTACATCGTCCCAGGGCGATGGCACGAGTTGTTTCAACCCCAATGAAATCCGCTGTTTATCCTTGTCATATTTGAGAATTTTAACATTGATTGTGTCGCCGATTTTCACCATTTCAGACGGGTGGTTTATTCGTGTCCAGGACATATCGGTTATGTGCAATAATCCATCCATTCCGCCGAGGTCAATGAACACGCCAAAATCAGTGATGTTCTTGACCACGCCTTCGCGAACCTGACCTTCCTCGATTGTCTGTAGTAATTCGTTTCGTTCTTTGCCTCGTTCTTCTTCGAGTAAGATTCTGTGCGAAACTACGATGTTTCGCCTGATTTTGTTCAGTTTAATCACACGAAATTCCATCTCTTTGTTCACGAGAGCATCGAAATCTGGAACGGGACGAAGTGCAATCTGTGACCCCGGTAAAAACGCATCAACTCCCATAATATCAACAACCATACCACCTTTGATACGCTTTTTAATTCTTCCCGATACTTTTTCTTGTGTTTCAAAAGCGTTTCTAATAATATCCCAAACCCGAATAAAATCGGCACGCTTTTTTGAAATGACTACTTGTCCGTTATCATCCTCGAGCGCTTCGAGAAAAATGCTCACATCATCTCCCACCTGCGGTGTTTCTCCACCGAATTCATCGAGTGAAATTATTCCCTCAGATTTAAATCCGATATCCACCATAACATCTGTTCCACGAATTGCGATGACTTTACCATCTATTATTCTTCCCTCTTTTAAAACAGCGCATCCGTGAGAATATAGTTCGCGGTCACGCTCGAGAACCTCCATAATCAAATTCGTATCCTCTTGCTCTACATCACCTTCGGCAAAAATTACATCGCCAACTTCTTGTGCTCCTTCCGGAAAAAGCACTTTAATTTGTGGTTCGTATGTGCTTTCCCTTTCCGTTTCCTGTTGCATTAAAACATCCCTCCTTAACATATTAGGATATGCGCTCCAAGGAGCGTCTAATGTTCGTATTAAAACTCAAAATCAACCGTTATAAATTCCCTATCCCACCAATCTCTATGTTCCATTTTGAACTATCGATTGCCGTTGTGTTCGATTTCTTTATCTTTTGCCATTCTAACAAGCATTTCGATTTCTTCGTCGATTGGCAAATCCGTGTTATCCACCACGATAGCATCATCCGCTTGTTTAAGCGGAGCGATTTTTCTTGTGCTATCTAATCTGTCGCGATTTCTTATATTTTGTTGCACCTCTGCAAGTGGCAATGGTTTCCCGAGCGCTTCGAGGTCTTTCATTCTTCTTTTCGCTCTTGCCTCTTCGGACGCAGTTAGGAACAATTTCAATTCTGCGTTTCGAAGCACAACAGTGCCGATGTCTCTTCCGTCCATTACTATTCCAGCGCTCTGTGCTAATTCTCGCTGTAATTCCACCATTCGTTTTCGCACTTCGGGATGACGACACACTATCGAAACAGCTCTGCTGACACGATTTGTTCTTATCTCGGTGCTGACATTTTCATCATCAATGAAAGTTTTTTCCCCTTTTTGTGTAATCTTCTGCTTTTCAAAAAGTGGGATTATTTTTTTTTCATTTTCCCAATGAATATTATTTCTAATAACCAACAATGTCAGAGCGCGATACATAGCGCCAGTATCAATATATGTATAGCCAAGCCTTTCAGCAAGCAATCTTGCTGCGGTGCTTTTCCCTGCACCCGCTGGACCATCTATTGCTATTAGTATCCGACCCATAGATGAACTGAAATTATAATTATAGAGTGATTTAGCGCAAGTATTTTTTTAATTTATTTTGTCAAATTATTTTCTATTGAGTTTCTATCGAGCACAAACGGC
>JALTEE010000244.1 GCA_027007865.1 bacterium | reverse complement strand
CAGATATACTAAAGAAAGTTTTAAAAGATAAAAAAAGTTTGTTATTATGCCCGCTATGTAAAAGTAGATTGGATTCCAATGTGGCAAATTTACCTAAAAAAGAAAGAGATAGCGTATGGCAGCCAGAATGGCGAACAGCTAAAAGAGCGGAAGGAGAAGATAAAAGTATCCAAATTATGCACACGAAGCCCTTAGTTGAAAGTGCTATCATTCATACAGCTGAAAATGTTAGATATGGTCATCGCTGGTGCAATGTTTCTATGACTGACCATTCGATTGATGAAACATTGAATTTTATGGAACATATCGTAAAGGTTCACAAACATTACCAAAAACGATAACAATATATGATATTTACAAGGAGTTTTTATGGAGAAATATTACATAACCACGCCGATATACTATGTGAACGATAAGCCTCACATAGGGCACACATATACGACTGTTCTCGCCGATGTAATCGCACGCTATCAGCGCCTCGCTGGAAAAGATGTGTTTTTTCTAACGGGAACCGATGAACACGGGCAAAAAGTTGTTCAATCAGCCGAGAAAGCAGGAATAAGCCCGCAGCAGCACTGCGATAAATTTGCGCAGCGGTTCAAAGAGATGTGGGAAAAACTGAGCATTTCTTACGATTATTTTATCCGCACGACCGATGCGCAGCATATAGATGTCGTTCAAAAGGCGCTGCAAAAACTCTACGACAGCGGCGACATATACAAATCGACATACGAAGGCTGGTATTGTGTTCCCGACGAGCGTTTTTGGACGGAGAAAGACCTCGTCGATGGGAAATGCCCCGAATGCGGAAGACCTGTCGTCAAAATCGAGGAAGAAAATTACTTTTTCAAGATGAGCAAATATCAGCAGTGGCTTATCGACTATATCGAAAATAATCCCGAATTCATTCAACCCGATTTTCGCAGAAACGAGATTTTAGGTTTTTTAAAAAAGCCGCTCAACGACCTGTGCATTTCGCGACCTAAGAAAAGACTTTCCTGGGGCGTGGAATTACCGTTCGATACGGATTATGTATGCTATGTCTGGGTCGATGCGCTGCTGAACTACTGTTCCGCTGTGGGATTGTATCGCGACGATGAAAAATTCAAAAAGTGGTGGCCTGCGGATTGTCATCTAATCGGGAAAGATATTTTGACAACCCACGCAGTCTATTGGCCTATATTGCTCTATGCGCTCGGCATCAAGATGCCGCGAACAATTTTCGCGCACGGCTGGTGGATGGTCGATGAGCGCAAGATGGGGAAATCGCTCGGCAACGCCGTCGACCCATACTCGCTCGAAAAGTTGCTCGGCGCAGATAGATTGCGATATTATCTAATGCGCGATATGGTCGTCGGGCACGATGCTTCTTATTCACTCTCGGGGCTTGTATCGCGCCTGAACAACGACCTGTCGAACGACCTCGGGAATATGCTCTCGCGCATCACGAATATGGTTTCCGCATATTTCGGCGGTGTTCTGCCTGCGCCTGCCGAAGACATCGACAGCGAAACGGAAAAACTCCGCTCGATTATAACGAAACTCGCGGAAAAAGTTTGGGATAATGTCGAAAAAATGAAGATACATAATGCGCTGGAAGAGGTGAACTCTGCGATTCGCGCTGCGAACAGATACATCGAAACGACGCAGCCGTGGGTTCTCGCAAAAGAAGGAAACCGCGAAATGCTTGGAACCGTGCTTTTCACGGCGACGCAATTGCTGGCGAAAGCGGGCATTCTGCTCTATCCCGTGATGCCGCAAAAATGCGAAGAACTGCTGCACGCAATCGGGTATTCGGGGAAAATTACCATCGACGATGCTCGAAAATATGCAGTAGTCGAACCCGGCAGCAAAATCGAGAAGCCGTCGGCACTGTTCCCGAGAATAGATATAAAAAAGGCGGAAATGTCACTCGGTATCGTGTCTTCGGAGAAACCACAACAAAAAGAAGTCGAAGGCATTATAACAATCGACGATTTTTTCAAATCGAAACTCGTCGTGGGCAAAGTTCTTTCCGCAAAGCGCGCTCCGAATGCGGATAAATTGCTTTTGTTGGAAGTCGATATCGGAACGGAGCGAAGACAACTCGTCGCGGGGCTCGCAAAATGGTATGAACCGCAGCAACTCGAAGGGAAGAAAATCGTAATCATATCGAACTTGAAACACGCTAAAATTCGAGGATACGAAAGTCAAGGGATGCTGCTCGCTGCGGACGACGGCGAAGTCGTATCGGTTCTCACGGTCGATAAAGATGTTCCGCCGGGAAGCAAAGTGAGATGAATTCGACTATTGACAGCAATAATTTTGTTATATATACT
>JALTEE010000243.1 GCA_027007865.1 bacterium | reverse complement strand
TACCCATCCCATTGCATACGCCGCCTTCGGTGCGAGCGAATCGTCGGGATAATTTTTTAGAATAAAATTATATGCGCTTATAGCGGAATCGGGCTCGTCGAGTTCTGTCAGATACATTTCTGCGAGAGCGAGTTCGGTGGTTACAATATTTGTTCCGAGCGAATCAGCATTATCGATTTGCATTTGCAACGCCAGCAATCGCGTCACGACAGCGCTTCGTTTTAACGCGAGTTCTCTCACTTCGCCGGATGGAACCTGCGCAGCGGCAGCATCGAACATTTCCTTCGCCATCTCGTAGTTTCCCTGGTCGAAATACATTTCACCTAATCTGAAATATGCCCAAGCACCTGTTTCGGTTCTGGGGTGTTTTTCCGCAATTTTTTCCCATATTTCACGCGCTTTCTCGGTGTTTCCACGCGCATATTGGATATCGCCGACGAGCAGTTCGATATCAGCCCAATGAGACATATATGTTTGGTCTTTTAACAATCTATCGCAAATACTTTGCGCATCGTCAAGGCGGTCGAGTTTGATATAGCACTTTATTAATAGTTCCTGCGACGAGTAATAATCTTCATAAGGGATATCGCCTTCTGAAATTTGTTCGAAATGTTGTGCCGCCTTCGCATATTCTTTGAATGACCACTCTATTTCTCCCAGACGGAGATGCGCTTTTGGAGCGAGCTTGCTCTTTGGGAAAAGTTCCAAAAATTCGAGGAAAGCGCTCTTCGCAGCGATATACTCTTTTCGCTGATATGCCAATTCGCCTACAATGAATTTTGCTTCTTCTGCACGGTCGGGGTCCTCTTTGGCAATGGCTTCGAGCGAATCGACTGCTTCATCTTCTTTCCCGCCGTAGTAAAGACATACAGAGCGCCAATAGCGTGCTTCGCTTGCAAATTCGCTTTTCGGAAAATTGCTGAGCAGTTCGTCGAATTTTCGCAGAGCCTTTGTCCAATCTCCTGTGCGTAAATAGCACATTCCAAGAAGAAATATCGCATCGTCCACATAATCGCTCTCGGAATAGTATGCCAATACCTTCGTTGCCTTTTCGATTGCCTTATCATACATCGGTTTTGCCGCGGCGGGGATTTTATCGCCACCCGCTTTCTTGCGCAATTTCTCCGCCCTATTATAATTCTTTTTGGCAAGAAAAAATGTGTTGTAATAAACACATCCCGCAGCAAAAGCCACAAACAGTGTGAGCAATATTATTATTTTAGAATAATTTCTCATAGTCGAATAAAATATTGTGATACAAGGCAAATGCAGGAATTATTATAGAAAATCATTTTGTTATAATATAAATCGATTTTGATTGTAGTAGGAATTTTAATTTAATAATGTGGCTGACATTTTTAACGCCTGCATAGTTCCAGAAACATTGTGAACACGAATGAAATCTGCGCCAAATGCAGCAGCCCAGACAAATGTAATGTATGAAGCGGGGTCTCGCAGCGACGCATCGGTTTCTCCTGTGTAATACCCGATGAAACTCTTTCGCGATGTGCCTAAAAGAAGTTTGTATCCGAGCGATTTGAATTTATCGAGATTTTTCAAAATAGTTATATTATCCTCGTATTTTTTCCCAAATCCAATGCCGGGGTCGATGATAATTTTTTCTCTATGAATACCGTTTTTCTCAGCAATTTCAGCTCGATGTGCGAGCCATCCGCAAATTTCTCCCACAACATCGTCGTAATGCGGATTTTTCTGCATATCTTTTGGCGTTCCTTTTATATGCGATATTATTATATGCGCATCGTATCGGGCGGCGACATCGAACATATCGGGAGAAAATGTTCCACCTGAAATATCGTTTATCCAATCCGCACCAGAACGAAGCGCTTTCCTTGCAACATCCGATTTATATGTATCTATCGATATTATTATATCGGGAAATATTTTGCGCACCGATTGTATTACGGGAATAGTTCTACTTAATTCTTTTTCTTTGCTAATGCTTTCGGCGCCTGGTCGAGTTGATTCTCCGCCGATGTCTATAATATGTGCTCCAGCATCGACCATTTCATGTGCTGTTGTCAGTGACGAACTAACATCCAAATGCAATCCGCCATCGGAAAATGAATCGGGTGTGATGTTCAATACGCCCATAACGCGCACTGCCGACAAGTTTTCTCTTAATCGTTTAATATCCATATCCTAATAAATTCTTAAATTGTGCTTACAAACAATCATATAATTAAAATAATCATTGTCAAATATTATGTAGTCATTTTTGAGAAAATATAATACTAATATAGAAAATATAACTGTTTGATGGAATATCTAATAAAGAACTGATATATTTTACTTGACATT
>JALTEE010000242.1 GCA_027007865.1 bacterium | reverse complement strand
ATATAATATCGAGGCTTTTTACATAATCGGTTAAAATCATTAGTCGTCTCCATCAAAAGCGATGCATGTTACCGTTCTTGTTATGCCGGGAATGTGCCGAATCGAGCCGATAATTTCGTTTTTTAACTCGTCGATTGTATTCGCCTCGACATAACATACCGCATCATGAAGACCTGTTACAACTCTCGCATTAATCACACCAGGAAGTTTCCTCAATTCCGTTACAACATTCAACTCCTCACCAGTGGCAACATTGATGAGCATATATGCTCCGGGTTTCATCTGCGCCTCCTTTTTAAGATGATTTTTTAACCCATTCTTTCGAAATTTATCTCACAGTTGTAAGATTGTCAAACGATTTTTGTTTTCCGCTGCTATTTTTTCTTGGCAGACGAACTAACAGGACCACCATAAGTAGCAGATACACGCAGTATACAATTTTCGAGGCTCAATATCCAGTATCCAAAACCGGGTCTCAAAGTGTTCGATATAAAATATGCCGACGATGTCGCATTGTATCCGAACAATGCACCTGGAAGTGTCGCATCTGGCGGAACAGTGATTTGCTCATCCCAATACACAGTTTGCGCAGGAGCACCTATCATATTCCAACCTGCGGGGAGTTCCAATTCATAATTCAGCATCGGTTCGCCTGTAAGCGTATAATCGTGGTCGTCGAGCATCAAAACCCAATAGCCTCTGCCTGGATACAGCACGGGAACAGGAACATAACTTTCAGAAAGCGGGTCATAGTAGAATGCCGGCGGCAACGCATCTGGGAAAACATCGGTCAAATTGAAACTATCGGCAATAAACGGAACAGAAACCATATTCCACCCGCTTTTCAACTCGATTGTGAACTCCAACGGCGAAACATTGTGATAGTATATATTCACAGTATCGCCTGCCGATACAAATATATATGATGCCTCTTTCATATCGAGAGTATCGCCGATATAGCATCCGCTCCAGACACGGTTGACATCCCATCCGAGCATTCCATCATTTTCCACAATCAACGGGAAAATAACCAGCGTGTCGCTTTGATTGCGCAGGTCTCTCGCCAATTGGTATCCGTTTTGTGCGAGGAAATACATATTTCCTTCGTCGGGGAAACTGGGCGGGTCAAGCATATCGAGCACAGGGTCGTAGTCGTCTGTGGCGAGCAAATGCACACCAAAATACGCCGAATCCGCACGACTTTCATCCGGCAAAATAAGAACGAGCATTGCCGACCAATACGGCGCAATTTCATCGCCGACGAGCAGAAGGCCATCGGTGGTATATGGATATGGAAATCCAGAATTTACACTAACATCGGAAAATGCCAACTGCGTAATTGCACCATTCATCGCATCGCTGTCCATTTCATACTGCAAATCTATAATATTGCCGGAAACGGGAAGAGGCTCGAACCCGTGAGCGAACACTGTGATGTGGTCTTCTCCAATCGAAGGCACATCTACAACCCAACCACCAGGAAGCGCAGCACCTGCAATTGCACCCGTAGGCAGTGCAACATCCGCGTCGCTGTAAATCGTGAAGCGAACCGATGTAACATCGTTATCGTATAGTTCGCCGACAGAAACGGGAATATCGACACTTTCACCAGCAGAAGCATAACTGGCAGCGGGCAGCGAAATCGCAAGATGATTCTCCGGCTCCAACGGCGTAATATGCAATGTCACTTCGACTTGTTGGATTGGATTATCCGGGTCTGTCGTGTAGAAATTCACATAACCGACATAATCTCCCGGTTCCATATCGGCAGTGATAGTCAGTGTAACTCCCTGCAGAATATCGGGATATAAAAATTCAGATGTCGGCACAGCAGAAATCCAATCGGGCATTCCAGAAACGGAAAAATATCCTGTTCCTTCGCCGAGATTTTGTATGTTGACCGTTGCCTGTGTTTCCAAGCCCTGCTCAAGTGTGAACTCATAACTTGTCGGGGTAACCATTATCGAAGGCACTCCGCCGGGCATTCCGATTATCATTCGTCCATAGGTTACGGGCATAAGTTCGCTCGATGTAGCGAGCCATCGGAAAATCGGTCCTGTCGAATTTTCGCACAGGAACATTACAGCAGAGGAATCACCTGGTAGCACACCAAAATGCGCATCGTCGCCGAGCGGAATAGAAAATTCGAGATATGCGGATTCTCCATCTGTGCGCCATACCGATGTTGCAGTAGGCAATTCGACAGGTGTTCCACTAACGGCACTACCACCTATATTCGCTACCGGTTGGAAATACGCTCTGACACTGTCCCCATACCTGAAAAATATTCTGCCCTCATCGGAAGGAATAGCGTCCCAGAAGCCTGAATTGTCATCGTCGAACCAGAATGAGAATTCTTCATTATCCGCAGAAAAATCGGAAAATTCGATGTATCCATACAAACGGCTGGCAGTGTTGACAAAACCCAGCGTATATCCATAAGGAATTTGCAGGGTTGTTGCAAGTGCCCACGCCGCATCATCGTTGTATCCATCGACCACAACAGGCTCACTTGTCCACGCCGAATACACACGCTCCGAAGCAGAATTACACATTCCCGCATCGGTGTTGGAATATGCGCTTACGAAAACTGGAATATCATACACAGCCTTCACACGATAATACTCTGTTACCCCACAGGATACAATTCCATCATTATATGTGTTCACATCGCTCGTGCCAATCATTGTAGGTTCTTCACTGGGGTCGCTGCTGCGATAAATTCGATAGCCTGTGAGATGCACGGGGAAGCCGAGTTCAATTGCTTCGGGAATATCCCAAGAAAGCGGTATCGAGCCGACAAAATCGGAATGCGCTTCGAGATTTCGCGGTGCAAATACACTGTCGGTCAATTTATAGACCCGCACAGGAAAACCGAGATATGTAGAATCCTGACCATCTGTAACCCCAACAGTGACATCGTAATGTCCTTCTGTCGGTGGAGGCGACCATGATAAATTACCATCAGCAAACAAATTCATTCCAGACGGTCCTTCGCTGAGAAAGAACTGAATCGAGTCGCCATCGACATCGTCTGCGGTAAAAGTATATGCGAAATCGATTCCTGGAATTGCGATGGAATCGGGCGTGCCACTCGTGAAATACGGTGCATCATTGACAGATGACACATTTACCGCAACCGTGTCGGAGACTAAATATCCATCGTGCTCACCATAAATGATTACATAGGTATTCCCCCACCAATTTTCTTGCAGATGCACCCATAGTTGACTGCTATCCTCTTCTCCCGGTAGATAGTATATTTCTATGCCGTCTCCGCTTTCGGCGAATAAATTAAGTCCATCGGGCAGAAAAACATCAGCCATATCGGCGAGCATAAAATCGGGCGCATCCTCGTAAGTATCTACATCGGACACGGGAGATGCGACACCCATCGCAGTGCAATATATCATCGCACCGAAAGGCGAACGATTGCCAACTTCGTCGAACGCAAATACTGCAAAATAATATGACTCCGCAGGAGTAAGACCATCTATCCAAGCATATTCTGTTCCGCCTGCCGGTCCCGGCATCATCGCAAGCGGATATGGAGTGGCATCGACCCAAGTCTCTTCATTAAACATAACAGTGTCATATCTAACTTCATAACTCGTGGCGGTTCCTGTATAACCATCGTCGCCGGGAGCGAGCCAGGAAATCTGCACACCACCGGGACGAAAATCTTCGCAGTTTAAAATGTTTATCATCGCAGGCGGAACAACATCTTCACAGAATGTCGTGGTGAAATCGATAACCGTGAATGGAGAAGGATTGTCCCCTTCATCATAAGCATATGCTGCAACCCAGTAATGCGTCGTAGAATCGAGTCCCGTGAGCACGAAGTTTTGCTCTGTTCCTGCAATCGCAGGGTCGGGCACACCGTCGATTACTGTGCCTGTGGCGAAATTTGATTCGGTAAGTTCAAAATCTGCATATCTAAACTCATATCTATCCGCAATTCCCACATCCCCATCATCGCCGGGAGCGAGCCAGCTAATTGTTGCTCTATCGCAGCCTGTGTCAGAAACTTCGAGTGTGAAATTGCAGGGGGGAGTGGTATCGGGGAGTGATGGCAGCGTAACGCTCACAACATTGGAAAGCCCACTCCAATTCGGAACTTCATCGGCGATTTTCATCGCAAAATAATATGTCTCGCCAGAAGTAAGCCCGTGAACCCAGACAGTTTGGTGTGTTCCCGATGTATCTGGTGCGGGAAGTCCGCCGATGGAGGTGCATAGTCCCCAGTTTAAATCGCTTATGGGGGCAGTGCTGTATCGAACATCTGTTTGCGATGGAACTCCCATTGTCCAGTCGTCGCCAGTGAGCGTCCACGAAAGCAAGACATCGGTGAATGTCGTGGAATCCACATCGAGGTCTGAAATATCCGACGGCGGAATTGTATCCGGTATTATAAGCGTATCAATTTCGAACGCGTCCGAAACATCCATTACCATATGGTCGCTATTGTCCCAGATTTTTATTAGACACTGGTCGGAAACAGTATCGGGTGCGAGAAAATTATAAGTTCCGCTTGTGCCTGTGGCATAGTTTGTTTCAACGAGTGTCCAATCCGCTCCGAGATTGGCTGAAAAATAGATGTCGATTGCAGTAACACCGGTAGCATTCCACGCTATTTCGATTGTGTCGCCGATGAGGAAATGTTCGCCTCCGAGAGGATAGGTTAAATCGAGCGATGGAGTAGGAACAACTTCAAAGAAATTGTCGCTAACATCGAAAGTAGTAGAATCGGCTGCATCTTCGACTCGAACGAGATATTGGTCGGATTCTACAGAAGGCGCAGACCAAAGATACGAACCACCAGCAGCAGAAACTCCGCTAACAACATTATTCCAAACCCCTCCACCATCAGAACTATAATATATATCGACATTAGCGATTCCAGCGGATGCTGTCCACTGAATGTTCACACCGTCGCCGAACTCGAATGTTTCGCCCCCATTGGGATATAAAACCGTAATAGTCCCGATGCCGGGCAAAAGCGTAACGAGCCCTAAATTTTGCGTCGGAACGCTGAAATCCAATTCAACAAGCAGTAGTAAGGTATCGCCATTGCAAGTGTTTATAAATCGAATTGCAACGGTATCACCATCGCTCAATCCAAATTCGGAAATTTCGACCCACCAGTCGCTGCCGCTGAAGCCGCAGCCGTCGGAATCCTGCGTAACAGTATCCGTCGCAGATGGATACGGATATGCGATAAAAGCGCCACAGCCAACAGGAATCGGGGTTAAATCGGAATTTTGCGCACTTCCGACAATGGAATGCGGCGTTCCCTGCGCAAAAAGGGAACCGATGAGAAGTAAAACACCGAACAGCACCGTCACTCTACTCATTGCAAAACCTCCAGGTTTTTATTTGTCAACGAATAATTGTAATTTTGCTTTTTAATATATTCCCATTTTTTGTTTTTGCAACAACAAAATAAATTCCTGATGGAGTATCGTTTTTCATATCCCAGTGCATTGTTGTCGTTCCCTGTGGATATTTTCTTTGGGGTTGTTGCCAAACTTTTCTTCCGAGCATATCCACAATGAAAACATTCGCTTCCTGTGCTTCGGGGAAATATATCGATATATCTATCGTGCCGTTAGAAGGATTTGGATAACATATCAGGCTCGGTGATTTTGGTAGTTTTAATATATCAGAGGTAGTATCGGACGATACTGTCTGTTTCAATGGGGTCCATATATTTGTGTGTTCTACTATTTTTTCTGAAACGATAACATCTGGAACCGAACCATATACAGCTTCAACAAATGCATAGGTTCCCGGGTCGAGGATGGGGGTTAATCTAATTGTAGATGGGGAATAATCGCCGCCTGAAGGGTCATTCACATTAATTTGATTTATATCAATAAAAGGGTGATATATACAATCGCCGCATTCGGCGTCAACATGCGGTAGAGAGATTCCACATGTAATGCCCATCGCATCGGGACATCCGGCGCAATATATACACTCGTATATGCCCTGACACAATCCACCATCAACCGTTCCTTCGACATATGAATTTGCTCCAAAACCGGTTATACTGCCGCAAGTAATCGCGTCTCCTTCGTATGTATACACTCCGCCATTTATCGATGCGTGAGAGTCGGTCGTATCAATGTCCCAATAGTATGGTTTGTCCAGTCCCCATATAGTTATTTCTTTGCAGAGACGGTCTTCGGCGATTCTTTGGGGCACCGATGATGTGCAATCGAGATGTAATTTATTCGGTATATTACAATGCAAGTCATAAACAACCGGTTCACTATTCAGAACGGTTCGGTCTAAATAAACGCTTTTCGACCCCATTATCGGCAATTTTGCCCTCGTGCTTATTCCCAATTCGGGCATAGACGCATAAATCCACATATTTGCGCCATTATAGTTCACTTCTCTGGGAATTTTTATTTGCCATGTTCCTTTGCCGGAATTTTGGTCATATTTATAGTGAAAGAAAATGTCATTACAATTGGCGGTGCAGTGCACATTATACCAACAATTAATATCGTATCCGGGCGTTCCAACTATGATTCCCGATGCTTCGTAATATATGTTCGGTTCGGGCCATCTTCCGCGAATAGTATGGTTCAGACAATTGAAACAACCTCCGCCGCCGAAACCGAGCATACCGATGGGAAACGCCGCTTGAAAGCATTCATCACCGTATGGATAATCGTATATATCCATAACGCGAACATCCACATGACTGTATGTGGGAAGGACTACGAGATGGGGAGTGCAATCACAAACCTGAAAAGTAGTTTGGTCCTCAGCGACTTTCTCTGATTGATGTTCAGGATAGCTGGAATTTAAACCATTACTAATACTATCAAAATAAGCCTGACATCTTTCACAGGAAACGGTATCTTTTGAACCATAAACATAAGCAAAAATTTCATATTCTTTACAAGCACTTTCACCAGAAATGGCACTTGGTAAATCACTTTTTGAAAAATTAACATTAAACGAATCGAGTTCGATTGCACAAGGATAAGAGCTCGAATGAGAAGGGATAAAATTTTGAGATGATATTTCTGTCCAGGTAGCATAATCATATAACTCTCCAAAAGCATCTTTTAGTTCATACTTTAAACTATCAAGACTATTTTCAAATATAAATGTTGTAGGATCAATGCGGTTATTTTTAAAGTTCTTCCAAGTAGTTTGTTCAGTGTCAGCCATTTCTAAATGTACATGATAATTGTATTCAGGGACAACACAACCAGTTGGAGTAGGGTCAAGCCTGCCTGAATTTCCGCAATCGGCGATATGTAAATCACGGCATACTATTGAATTTTTACCAACATAACTTGTATCAAGATGTGCATATAATACAGTTTTTCCGATTGATGGATAATAGATAGCGATTGTTTTTCCATAATTGCCATGAGCTTTATAATAAAATGAATCAGTTAAATCAACGAGAGTGGTGCATTTCCTTTCGCACTTGCTATTAAAGAAAGTGTCAATTATAACCTTGCCGCACATAGGTGCATAAATGGGTCTCGTGCAAGGAAACGTATCATATTCAGCTTCACAGCAAGCAATATCAAAACCGCGATGTGGTCTGTTACCAGTATTTCTGCAATCACCATAAAGCGGACTACCATGTGAGTATCTTATATAGTACTTTCCAAAATCACCGAATAAACCGAATTGGGCTATTGCATCGATTCGAATATTGATTATATCGCTTTCACAAAATTTCTCACCAGAACTCGGTCTTTTGATTTCAACCCAGGCATCTGGAAAAATCGAGGTTATGCATAGCATAATAA
>JALTEE010000241.1 GCA_027007865.1 bacterium | reverse complement strand
AGATGATATAAGGCTCTCATTGAAAGCGCTTGTAGATAAACAAATAATAATTCCTGATGAAAACGAATATTTTAAAATAAAAAACAGATGATATTTGTATACCAAAATTATTTTTCAGGCACGACCATAAATATAAATTGGTCGCCTAATGCGTCTCCCGCTTGTTGTGCTTTTTCTTTCGTATCGTAATGTTCCGCTCGAACACGAAACAATGTTTTTCCGCTAATTTGAACTTTCACGATATAGGGTGACAATCCGATATCTTTAAGTGTTTGCACAAGTTTTTCCGCTCTCGTGCTGTCTGCGAATGCGCCGAATTGAAGTGTAAAGCCTTTTTGCTGGGTATCATTAGTGGGTTCGGCAACGAAGAAATTCCGCAGATATGGATAATCATTGACGGCAGTGGGCATTTTATCGTCTAACCTCGCAAGACCAGCGGAACTCCACGCTCTCAACGATGGGTCGCTTATTCTTGCAAGCATAATTCTCGCAGAATCAGGTTCATCGAGCACAATATTGCAAAAACCGATATAGAGCAATCTTAAATCGTCGCAGCAGTCGGTCTGCTTAAAAAATGCCAGCGCCTGACGATATAGTCCTCGTGCATAATACAATCTGCCAAGTTCAAAAATCGCTTCGGGAGAATCAGCATCGCGCAGATTTTCAACGAGAATCTCCCCGCTCGAAATATTTGCAAGAGACTGAACCAGTTCGGCGGGATAATTTTGACCGCTCCAATATTCCGAATATGTGGATTGAGCAGCGCAAAAGGTGGCAAACAAAAGCAATGTGAACAAAGTGTTCCGCATATAATTTCCGCCGTCGAGTCTTTTAGTCGATTGTTTTGAATATTATAACAAAAAATAACTTTCTATACTATGATAAAACAGATTTATAAGTTCAAAACTCTAATTCGCTATACTCATCACTAAACAAAATGAAAATCAAAACTTTATTATCAATCCAACTTTTTCCAAAAAGAACCTATTCCGTTAATATGCTATTTAGCAGTGGTATTCTGTTCTGGTTTGGCATTGTTTCCAGCAGGTATAATCAACCTCAATTCTCCCTCGAGAGATTTTGCGAGTTTGTCGGCATCATTCCCTACTTGCGATGCAAAATATTTTATCTGGGTGCGTCTTGCGAGCAGAAGAGCATATCCGTTTTTGCCCTGTGCTGCGTATGCTTTTGCAATAAGTAGTTCCGCTTGCGGAGCGATTGTGGAATCGCACATCGCTGCAGAAAGAATCTCGAGTGCATCGTTTGTTTTCCCTTGCTGAATCGAGTATTTTGCAAGTGATATAGATGCCTTTGGCGTAAGTGTATCGTCGGGATAATTGTCGATTATCCACTGCAATTTTTGCATTGCATCAGTCGTATATCCCGCAGCAGCGAGCGAATCCGCTTCTACAAAAAGTTCTTCCGCACTGCCGACTTTGTTTTTCTTGGGAGATTTTCTCCCTTTCCTGAAAATGCGCTTTTTACCTGTGGACTTGTTTTTTGTCTCTGTCGATGTCGAAACTTCCTTTGTGGTCTGCGCAGTCTGCCGTATCGAAGTAGTTGTGCGACGCTTTCTCTTTGAGCCTTCCGAAATATTCATCGATAATAAAATGCAAATCGCTATTACAATATAAATGCCTTTCCTGCTCACTTTACCCCCAAATATTATTCGATAGAGATTGCCATTTTCTACAATCTAATACAATCTTTTATTTTGTCAAGTGAGACGCTCAACTTGCCTATTCTAAAATAGAGTATAACTAATATTTTATCCAAAAATCGCTGTTCCGATACGCAAAATCGTTGCGCCATATTCGATTGCAATCTCCCAATCGTTCGTCATTCCCATCGAGAGATGCTCGAGTTTCAATTCATCTCTAATTTTTCGCGCGGCATCGAACGAGCGAGCAATTTTTTCTTTATCCGATGTCAACGGTGCAACAGTCATAATTCCATCGAGAACAAGATTCGTGCATTCTTTCTCGATGTGATGAGCGAGGTCGAATACTTTTTGCGGCTCTATGCCGTGCTTTGCTTTCTCATCGCTTGTTTTTACTTCGATTAAAATATGTTGCTTAAAATTTTCTCTCGCAGCGCGCAATTGAAAGGCATCGGCAATTTCTTGCGAATCGATGCTGTGAACGAGCACGAATTTCCCGAGCATTTTGTTAATTTTATTTTTCTGCACCGCACCGATAAAATGCCAGTTTATGTCTGTTGGCAAAACTTCCATTTTAGGCAGAACTTTTTGAAGATAGTTCTCGGCAAAATCTCTATGCCCAGCATCATAAGCGGCTCGGATATCTTTCACATCTGCAAATTTCGTAACGGCGACAAGCGATATTTCATCCGCAGAGCGACCGCATTGCACAGCCTTTCGAGCGATAGCATCTTTTAATTTCGATAATCTTTCGCTGACATTGCTCATTACAGTTCCCCGATTTTATTCATCTCGTTTATGTATGAATTTATTTTTTCAAATCTCGCTTCGAGTTCTGATGGCAATTCAATTTTTAGAAGTTCATCCCTAATTTTAAGCGCTTTTTCACGAAGTTTGCGTCCTCGCAAAATTGGCACCAGCGACAGCGCGAGAACTTTCATCTGTGTCGAATCGACCTTTTTTTTACCGATAACATCCATAGCAAATTTAAAGAATCCTTCCGCCAATCTAATACATCTTTTCTTTTCGCCTTCGATTTTTAAGCAGGTTGTCAACAACACCGATACTGCGTGTTCGAATGTATCTGTGATTTGGGGCGAATGATTTCTTTGCTGTGCTTCTAACAAAAGTGTGTATAATTCTCCGAGTTGGAAACCAACTATGGATGTATCCACGGAACCGACAAGATTCATTCTGTGCTCGATGCCCCTCTGAGCCATTTCTTCCGCTCTATTTGCATCTTTTTTATGTATTGCTATTCGCGCTAATTCGTGATAAGCATCACCGCATAGTATCTGAAGTTCTATAAGTCGAAAATCGTGCGGTCTATCCTTAAAAATCTTCTCGGCGATAGATATTCCAGCGGAAAGCCATACATTTGCTTCATCGAGCTGTTCTATTCTCACCAGCGCAAGTCCACCGATAATTCTTATTTTTGCAGTAAGCGGTAGATTCTCCGCATTTTCGTCGAGATGCCAGCGCTCGATTAAATTATATCCTTCATTTGCAACATCGTAAGAATTCGGGGCATTCCCCATAACAGCGTATATCTCCGCCTTCAAGATATCCATTTCCACCGCAAGTTTATGAAAATAGTCCGATAGCCACAGGTGTTTTTCTCCGAGTTCCGCCAATAGAATTTCAGCACTTGTGAGCCATTCCATAGATTGCTTCGCATCTTTTTGTTCGAGTGCAACCTGTGTTGCTCGGACAAACATCGGGAGAAGTATCAACGAAATATCAGAATCTTTTTTTTCCTGGGTATTTCGCTGGCAAACAGCAATTATTCGTTTCAACCATTGAGAAACTTTTTCAATATTTTTCGTCCACAGGTGATTTTCAAAGATAAATTCGAGCAACTCATCTGCGATTTCCAGCATAGGAATAGTTTTGTATTTTATTCCACCCAGCATCGCAACAGTCTGCTCTATAGCATTCATTATTTCTTTCCAAGATTCATCCAAATTCCCTTTGGCAAGATTTAGTTCGCTCAATACGAACAATACAGCGATTTGCATCGATATTGCTTCGTCGCCGAGTGCTCTCGATGAATTCTGCGCAGAAACTGTCGCTTCTCTCGCACTTGCGAGCGGAGATTTTGCCAATGATGGTTCCCCGCATCTAATTAGCGCAAGCCCGATAATTCTATTCACCTCCGCTCGAAGCAACATATATACAGGGTTCATTCCACGTTCCTCCATAACTTTTGCGGAAAGTTTTGGCAAAAGAGAGCGTGCAATTTTCAAAGCAGACCGTTCACGACCAAATTTAAGTAAAAACCGAGCAGCGGCAAGCAGTTCAATATTTATATCATCATCTCGATTTTTGCTATGCCAAAGCACAAGTCGGCGAGCACATTTGATAGCGAGTTTCCTGTCGAACTTCGGACAAAATGCGTCGAGAAGGAGAAAATGATGGTATAATTTGAATGATTGTTTATCCAAATTACTTACGATTTCGTCTGCTGCCATAATTGCATCTGTGCCGTTGTCGAGTTGCTTTTTTGCCACGGCATATCTAAAAAACCAATACAGAACAGGCATTCCCATCTCGAAATCGCGATTTGCAAAAAGCGTTAGCCGTCCGATAACCTCGCCGTATGGTGATTCAGGACTTGGACGAACATCTATATTATGGGATGCCCACTCCCGCGCTTTCCTGTGAAGCATAAATCTCCACGGAAGTCTATCGGGCTGTTCGAGGAAGTCAACAAGTATCGGCTCGGCGAAAAATGCCGCCAGCGTGCCGGGGTCTTTCGTTATTTTCTGAACGACATCAAGCGAAGGACGATGGCATATCAAAAGTGCGCCTAAAAGATTTTTTAGCGCATTGTTTCGCTTGATAAGCTGTCTGTGTTCCAGTGCACCGATTGCCAAACCGATTGATGTTTTCTTGTATTTTTTAAATATTTTTCGCTGATAGCGATGCTCATCAATTCCAAGCGAATATAGATAAGCACGACGCTCCAAAAGCGAAAATGGTTTCAAGCGAATAGTTTCGAACGGCTGTCCCCCTGAGGGAAGCGCTTTCTTCAATGTGAGAATTATAAGAGTTAAACTGGAATGCTTTTTCAGTCTGAGCAAACTATTATATATTTCAGGGATATTATCGGCATCGTCCACAAGTAAAATAAATGAGCGCAGTCTGGACGCTCTAATCGCAGGGTCGATATCGAGTCCCAGTAGTTCGGGAAGATACCAACTCAACTCCGCAGGAGACATAGACAAAAATCTTTTCCCCCATTTGTGTCCCCATAGATTTTGCAATGTATCGACACCACGCTCCACAAGAATTCTCCGCATATTGTTCTCTCCATCGGCAGTATCGAGTTCAGGAAGATATTTCAGCGCAGCGTGATATGTTCCAAACCTTTCTATGTTCTCGCCATTGAGTTGTGCGATACGTCCCAGAGCAAATTCGGTAAGTCGCAGATTGAGTTTCCATCGGTTTATGAGCCTTGTCATAAGCGCATCGACTGCTTTGTCCTGTTGTGTCATAGCAGGTATTTTAAGGCGAAGCGTTACTATGGGAATATCGACCAAGTCACGCCAGTTATATTGAAGTCTCTGCAAAAACCAGCTTTTCCCAATACCCTCATCGCCGATAATCTGCACAATTGGCAGTGTAATTCCCCGCTGGGCGCTGTCGAGTATCTTCCGTAGGTATCGAAAGTGCTCGCTTCGCCCGACAAAGCGTGATAGCCAACCAGGTTCCGGATATGCTAATTCTGGAAATGCCATTTCTTTTAATAAATTATCCTATTTTATCCGAATTGCAACTTATTTTGTGAAATGCAAAAGAATTTCGAGTTTCGAACATACAATGCCGATTTAGTGCCATAGAAATGCTGTGGTAAAAATCGAAATATCAAATTATATTTGAGCGTCTCGCTCGACAAAAGCACCGAAGCGAGACGCTTCGGCTACTATTATTGCTTATATGAAATCTCACTGCCCTTCCTAGTAAATAGCATTTGTGAGATTTGTAATCACGGCATCGGGAAGTTTCCACGACGCACCGATTTCCAAGCATTCTGAAATGTTTTGCAATGTTTGCAAAGAACTCCGAAAGCCGTCAGGCTCGCAATGCTTTAAGCGGACAGAATGGGAGCGATTCTGGAGACACGGCGAAGCGCAATGGTCAAGCCGAAGGCTTGTTTATAATCCGAATTCTTCGAGGAAACAGCGCTCTGTCGGTTCGTAATAATCCATTGCGTTTGTCGAACTATCGGCGACGATTATACCTTCTACGATGTCGCTTTTATACATAAAATTCAATGTAAATGGGTCGTTATCGATTTCTTCGCCGTCCCTGTCGCCGTCGAGCCTACCCGGGTCGGTTTCGGAAAGTAGATTCGCGCTAATTGTCAATGTATAATTTTTGTTTAATTCCAACGGATAGGAAAAAACGAGAACTGCAAGCGCAACTTCTTTATAATACACTATATTGAAAAACTGCGGTGTCCACCCATCCTCGAGAACTGAGATATTCATCGAAAGCAAAGCGCTGTCCACTCCTTCGGAAAAATATATTCCGATGGAATTCACATCCTCGTCTGCGGCGCTGTATGATCTGAGCAAATCTACACGATATACTTGAAGTAGTTCGCCAGTCCAAAAATCCTGGTGCATAGGAGGCATCGCCTTCCCCGACGCATCTTCGATGCCATCGTTTATTTCGAAGCGATATTCTGTGGAATCGAGCAATTTCGAATCGGGAATAAATGCGATGCGGTTCCCGCTGGAATATATCTCGCCAGAAAGAGGCGTGCCTTCGGGAAGTTTCAACAGTCGAACGGTTTCAGGAGAAACGCCGTCGAGCGGCTGCCTGCCAACATCAATGGAAGCGATAATATGAAGATTTCGTCGCACATTTTCGACGCCGATGTTGATACATTTTACATATGGAGAATGTTCTTCGGAACCACAACCGATAAATACCAACGCACCGGAAAAAAACGCAAACATTATAATGATTATATTTGTCGGTTTCATTTCACTTCGAATGGATTTTATTCGATATCAAATTAAGAGCAGTAGTCATAACCGAAATCGGATTATTTAAAAATCTATCTGATGAGGAATTTATGCAGCATACAATCGTCTTCGATGAGCACGAAACCGATGTATTCGCCGCTGTCCACTTTTTCGCCGTCCTGATTGCTTCCATCCCAAGTCAAATTATATTTCCCTCTGGACAGCATTCCTGAAAAAAGCATTTTTATCATCTGTCCCGTTCGAGCATAAACGCCGGCACTGACATTAGAATTTTTGCCAACAGAAAATTTTAATGTGTGCTCAGTTGAATCGGGCGAAAAATTTATCAATTTTTCAAGTTGGGAAATCCGCTTATTTATTTCATCTCTTTTATCCTTCGCAATTTTGTTACCGAGGTAGACTGTATAATAGAAAAAAGATGGTTCGTAGTGCCCGAGTGCATCGTATGATTCTGCCAACCCTAATAGCACTTCGGGTTTCTCTTTTCGATTATATGCTTGTCTATACCAGTTCAACGCATCGTTCCAGTCGCCTTTCAGTTGCGATAAAAATCCTTTCCCCCAATACCCACCCCAAAAGTCATCGTGTGTCAATGCTTTCGTGAATTCCATATCAGCATCGTCGAGATTGTTCGATTTTAATCGCATTTTCCCGAGTCGGAAATGTAATTCCGCATAGTGCGGGTCTTCCTGCGGGCATTTTTCAAAAAAGGACATCGCCTTTTTTTCATCACCTTTTTGAATATATATATCGCCAAGATACCCCCACAGTTCGGAAAGGTGTTTATCCAATTGAAGTGCTTTTCGCATAAAGATTTCAGCGCGGTAAAGGTCGCTATCGCCATAATATGCGATTCCCAATCCGCGGTATGCGGGAGCATATCGCGGGTCGATTCCCACAGCACGGCGCAAAATCGGTATCGCTTCTTTGTATCTACTATCATCGAGCAATTTTTCGCCTTGCCTTACAAGTCCCGCAGCGGGGCTTTCACCCGTGAACTGTGCTGCACAGCCGAATAACAAAAGACCGGCAAAAACAATAATTAAAAAGATAATTGCTATGAGATATATTCGTTTTACTTTATAAGACACATCCTCACCTTTAAGTTTCTGTTGTGCTCAAGCGCTGCAAAATAG
>JALTEE010000240.1 GCA_027007865.1 bacterium | reverse complement strand
ATCCTCCTGACCCACTATCGCTGAAAATGGAAACATTTTACTCGGAATTATTAAACATTTATCATTAAAATGTGCATAATAAATTGCATTACGCGGCAGTATGAATTATCCGGCAAATTCCGTTCCACTCGAAAAATCAAACTTGTCGATTATCATTCCCGGCGTTCTAACACCGCCGAAGAAGAAACCCGATACCAATTTTTGCTCCTTGCTAACCGCCACTATATTATTCAATGCTTCTGCAACGCTTTGCGTAAAGCGAAGATTTTTTACTGGATATGCAATTTCACCGTTTTCCACGACAAATAAACCATCTCTCGTCATTCCAGTCAAAGTAAGTTTTGTCATTTCCGAAACATTAGTATAATGGAAATGAGTGACAAGCAATCCCTTTTTTACCGATTTAATCATATCATTCATTTCGGCATTACCAGCAGCAATAGCAAGGTTTGCAGGAATTGCGCCCCACTGATTCGGCTGTCTAAGTCCGTGTCCAGTCGGTTCTGCATTCATCTTTTCGGCTGTGAATCTATCATATACGAGTCCAGCCAATACGCCATCTTTTACAAGTTCCACGCGCTCGCGAGGAAATCCTTCAAAATCGAACGGCATTCCTGGCTCGCGAGGGTCGAATGCATCATCGATAATATTTAACTTATCCGAAAATACCTTCTGACCAAGTTTCCCAGTGAGAAAACTCCTATTTTCTAAATGCGCTCGTGCATTGAAACCGTATATCGACATAAATAAAAAAAGTTCCGCAGCAGCCGCAGGTGGCAGGATAACCGTGTATTCTCCGGGCTTGATTTCTCGCGGATTTTCATTTCTTCTGGCAATATCCAGCGCGGTAGATATATCCTTATCTACATCGACATTTTTAACAGACCACGATTTCGAGCCTGCCCAACCCGTTCCATCGGCACCTTCGACAGTTAGGTCGAAATTAAAATCTGTTCCTTGCCAAAACGCGGAAAGTCCCTTCGAATTGGCAATAGCAATGGTGGTTTCAGAATTTTCGACAATTCCTGCTGATGAAAACTTCTCATTCTCGCATTTTTTCACAACTTTCTCGACAGTTTTTGCACGCTCGGCAGGCGAAATAGCGGATGTGGTTTCGCAAAAAGCATCCGTCATATTATATTTTTGCGGACCAATCATAGGCAAAAGATTAGGATTGTCGGGACTGTGTTGAACAATTTCCTTCGCCTTTTCTACTGCACGAGCAATTGTTTTATCATCGCTAAAAAGGCCGATTGACACAGACCCTGTTTTTTGCCCCTTTTGCAATCGAACCGAAATGGAACCCGTATCTCGCTCCATATTTTGGTGAATAATATTGTTTGCAAATCTCGTTAACGCCTCAGTTTGAACTGCAACCTGGACTTCGGCATCGTATCCTTCCGCGATGTCAAAAATCTTTTGCGAAATATTTTCAAAATCGCTCTTTTCAAATGTCGTTTCCATTCTTCCTCCAATTTGCTTATAATAGTTTTGTATTCAAATTTTAAACTATTTTTCCAAAAGCGCAAGTTTTGTTCTTTCAAAACCTCGCTTCATTACACTTTTATAGTATTCAAAATTCCACCAATTTATCCCGTCGAGTTTGACAACAACGCTTTTCCACGAGCGATTCAACTCGGCATTTTTTAACTTTTCCGATTCGCCGCCCTGTGTTTTCAAAATTATTTCGAGCCCCGATAAATGCTCCGAGTTTTTTCTCGGTGCTGGCGATACATCCACAGCGAGGACTTTGTTCGCTCCGAGTTTGTGAACAGCATCCACAGGAACGGGTGAAATTCCACCCCCATCGACGAGTTCCCTTCCATCCCAGATAACAGGCGGAAATACTCCCGGTATAGAACTGCTTGCAGTAACTGCTTTTATCAACGAACCTTTCGATATTACAAATTCTTCCATCGAATTAAGGTCGAATGTCACCACGGCGAGCGGAATTTTCGCATCCTTGATATTCGCATCCGGCAGCAAATCTGAAATGAATTCTAAAAGCAGTTCGCCATCGACAATATTTTGCTTCCGTGTCAATACCGAGCATAGAAAAAATTTGAAAATAATTTCACGAGCAGTGCGAAATCTGCCCAATTGCGTCTTCTCGAGATTTCTAAAAATAGACAATTTTTCCAATTTCTTCTCGTTCTGCTCGATATAATTAGTAAAATTCTCGATTACCTTTTCAATATCGGGATTAAATGCGAACATTGCAGCGATTACAGCGCCCATACTCGAACCTGCAATGTATTTTATATTATATCTGCTTTGCTCGATAGCACGAATAGCACCGAGATGAGCCATCCCGCGCCCTCCGCCTGCTCCAAGAG
>JALTEE010000239.1 GCA_027007865.1 bacterium | reverse complement strand
ATCAAAGCAATTATGGGACTCGGCAACCCCGGCGATGAATATTTTTCAACGCGGCACAACATCGGCTATCTCGTTGTAGATATGCTTTTGAAAAAATTTCGCGGCAAATGGAAATCGGGACGAGGAAAATTTTTCTACGCTCCAATCAAAATCGGCGGAAGCACGGTATATCTCGTCCGCTCGACAACATATATGAATAACAGCGGCATCGGTGCAGCGAATGCAGTCGCAAAACTCGATATATCGCCCGAAGAACTTTTTATCGTCCTCGACGATTTTGCGCTGCCATTCGGGCAAATACGAATTCGCAAAAACGGTTCCGACGGCGGACATAACGGTCTCGCTTCGATAATATATCACCTCGATACGCAAAATTTCCCGCGCCTGCGAATCGGTATTGGACCTGTTCCCGATGGCGACAGCAATATCGATTTCGTCCTCGATAAATTCACTCCCGACGAGCAGAATATTTTGCCCGAAATGACTGCAAGAAGCGCAGATGCGGCAATCGTCGCTGTTCGGCAGGGTATCGAAAAGGCGATGGAGATGTTCAATAGAAAAATCGTGAAAGACGAATAAGCAGCCGTCCTTGAAATAATAAATTTTGTCATTGCGAGTGAAACGAAGCAATCTCGTTCGATTGTAAATATAGAGATTGCTGCTCTTTGCTTCGCTATTTTCATTGTTTTATTCAGGATGGCATTATTTGAATTTCGTTTCCCGAAGCGAGATGCTTCAGCTATAAAATTGTAAATATAATAGGCAACAAGGGAGCATGCTCCCTTGTTGACAAAAGAAGGCTCGTTGCTCACTTAACAAGGGGTTGCAACCCCTTGTTTATCTTTATCGATTATTTCATTAGTATTGCTCGCTTGGTGATTGTTCTGTCGCCGGCTTTTAGGCGGACGAAATAAATCCCTGACATTTTATTTCCACCGTTCCAGATGAATTCGCTCTGCCCTGCGCGAACATCATAACTTGCCACCTGAATCCCCATAATATCGTATATTTTAACTTCGCCTCCCGCAGCGGATTCGACAGTTATTTTGCAACTCGCATTGAACGGATTTGGAATAATGTTCATGGATATATTTTCGGGCTTGCTCGAACCTTGCTCGTAAATATTTTCCCAATCTAAAGCATCATCGGGAACGCCCGTAAAATCTGTTGTGTTGCCTGCACTATCGACAGCAATTACTTCAACTTTCCAATTAGAACCGGCGCCGTAAATAGTATCTGTTGTGCAAGTATCGATAACCGATGTGTATGTAGATGGCGCAGTAATTTTCCAAAGTTTATATCTATACTCCATTATTCCGGATAAATCCGATACAGGATGCCAACAAACATTGAATGACGCTGAGTCAGTAGAAATGGGAACCGAGCCATCGAAATGTGCGGCAGGGTCGGCTGGCGCAGTTTCATCATATTGAGCATAAATATGTAAATACCCTTCGACTCCGCTATTATATGCACTATCAACCAACCAAACATAAATATCTTTCGTTCCTTCATCAGTTATTGTCAAATTCTCGGTTGGAGACGCCCCCGATATTTCCCAGCAAGCAGTAGTATCAAACGCGCTCGATGGCACCGAATAGTTATAGCAGCATTTCATTATGCCGGAAGCGTCGTATGGATTTGTCCAGCTTATTGTGAAATCGGATGAATTCGTCCAGCCAGAATATGGGTAATTACCATTTATTTGCAAATTTATAGGGGAGCCAGGCGCTGTTTCATCAAAGACAAAAGTGCCCCATATACTCGGGTTTAATGTCTCCGCAATTTCGGGATATATTATCCCGACTCCAAAGCCATATTCCCCCTCACCTGAAAGTGCGGAAAGTATTCCCGGCGTGAAAGTGAATGTAGTTCCACTTGCCATAGATGAATAGACAACAGAGCCCGACGATGAAAGCACTATCTCGTAGCTCACACTGGTATACCCAATATTATTCCAAAACAATTGGATATTTGGAGCAGAAGGTCCCATTTTTATTTCATCGGCGGATAGCGCTAATGACGGAAGAATTGTTATTTCCTCTATATCGCTCGTTGTCGGCGAAGCAGTATTGCCAGCATTATCCCGAGGCACTACACATAATTCATAAGTATTGAATTCCGAGAAAGAAACGGAAACGGGAATATCGCTTATGGAATATGCGCCTATGGTATCCCAGGAAACATGGCCACTTTGTCTCATAAGAATATTATAGTCAGCGATTCCCGAGAGCGCATCGACACCGCCGAACCACGAAACAGGTGCATTCCCCGGATAAGAATACGCTGGTAAAACAGCGCTTGCCATAGTCGGCGGACTCGTATCCCTTCGTAAATCGAGTGTATATGAATCCCCGATGTTTCCCGCTCTATCAACGGGGCGGAAATAATATGTAAATTCGCCATCGGTTGTTAAATTTATCGTGTCCGGCGGAGTTGCTGAGCATACAAAATCCGCATCACTTTCTGAAGTTGGCGCACTGCCGCGTTTCACCCATATTTCCTGCAAACCCGAAATTTCGGGAGATGCAAGTTCCCAGTTCACCTCGAAATACCCGCTTCTCGACCAAGGAGATGGATTCACATACGAATCGCTCGTGCCAATCTCCCGAGCGCCGAGATTCGTCAGCTCCGGTGCGGTCAGGTCAACCGAAAGGAAAAATGTATCGGACGGATGTGAATAATTATCGCTCGTGTAGGCGGAAACATACCAGAGATAATTTCCCTCATCCAGAGATATTGTTGCACTATCAGTGAAAACATCTTCCGAATGTGCTACGGTGCTCGTCGTGTCCATAATAATTAGATGGTATCCAGCGCCGGGAATACCGATTGAAGACCAGGCGAATGTTATACTTCCCGAACCGCCGACAAAAGTGCTGTCGCTGGGCGATGTTAGTTCGGGAGTTGGCAAAAGCGTCTTGAAGGAAGTTGTAAGCGTATCCGTCGTCCCCCTGAAATTCACGCCCCAAACATCAGCCGTGTAGTTCATATTCGGTGTAAGTCCGCTAACCTCTATGGCGCAGCTGTCCTGTGGAACCGAATAACCCGTTCCGCCTCCAACGCTTACCACATAGGATTCCTCATAGGTAGCATCGCTCCAATTTATAACTGCACTCGTTGCGCTTGTCTCGGGAACGGAGATAGATGGCGAAGTAAAATATGGAGGCGGAACTGTGCGAACAAGGTAAAAACCGGTAACAGAGTATCCCTCAGAACCGGGCTCGATAGATGCTAAAGCAATGTAAACATCGCCGTTTTTATATGAAATACCGATAGACATATATCCCGGGTCAAAAATATGTGTTCCTGTTATTGTTCCCATATTATTTATTCCAACTTTAAACATAGTTGTGTCTTCTCTTGCATAAACTATAAAAACAGTATCGAGGCCACCCAAACAAACCTGAAATGCTCCAACGCCATTATGCATATTAGATGTCATGGGACGACTACCAGTTACATCTACTCTTTCATTATGAGTATAATCTCCGGTTATGGTATATGACCATCTTTCGCATATCAATTTAACCGTTGGACTGCTCGAAGTTCCCGATGTTGCGAAAAAATTGAATAAATGGTCATTACGCGCAATCGTGTAGGCAATATGCCAAAAGGTGCGCATTTCTTCACTCCCCCAATATCCTATATCAGAATGAGCAGTAGATGAAAGGTCATCAAAACCATGTAAATAAACACGGTAACCACCCCAATATCCACCTCCCCAACAGGGGTGTGCTAATATCATTTTACCTGTCGAATCTATCGCAATAGAATGTCCTATACCACCCCAAGAACCACCACCATAATTATCTGTCCAAGTTTCTCCTTTATCATCGCTGTTTATTGTTCTCCAAATACCATCATTAGTGGTATAGAAAATTACATAGTAATCTTCTGTAAAATCAAAATCGGGAACAAACCAAGCGTGTGATGGATTAATAAGGTCTTGGGCAACAGAAGAAGAAGATTGTATAGGATAATCTGGAGCAACCCAAGTTATGCCTGCGTTTGTTGATTGAGCAAAATAAATTTTACCGTGAAATTCGCTTTCGTCCTTATCTGAAATATATACCAAAATCAATGTATCACCATTTGTAAATTGTAGTTCCACAGGTATCTGGTGTTCATCTGTTGCAGGAGTCCTCACAATATGTTGAGCAAAGGAGAAACCGCCATCTGTGCTTCTCGCAACTTTTATTTGCCATCTGCCATCGGATAAACTCTCTGCCCATGCAATACATACATAATTGTCGTTCACTGCGAGTAAGCTTCGATGCCAAGTCATTGGTGTCCATATGTATGATGAGATATGAACATGTGTATCCCCAATATTAGCACCTACTGGGCTAACTCTAACTGGCTCTGACCACTCGAATGCGAGAGTGAGAGAAATTGTCATAAGCAGGGACAAAATTACAGCGCGTCTCATAAGAGACCTCCTTGTTTAATGGTTTTTGAGTTTGCAAAACAAAAATCCGCCTTCACCAATCCCGAAATATCGGGAATGGCGAAAAGGCGGCTTAGTCCCACGACTGAAGTCGTGGGTTCGAAGTAATTGCTATAACCTATTGAATTACAACGACTTGGGGGGGGGGCAATATTCGCCCGCTGCTATGTGCCGATGAAATGGGCGAGGCAAAAAGGACTGAATTCACTCGCGATGGTATTTTGGCTTGCAGGGTTTTCATTTTGTTTTCTCCTGCCCGGAAAGATAATGGAAGGTTGGATTTTGTCAAGAGATTTTCTCGCTTGCTATGCGAATCATCGGCTCATCGTCGGGTAAGAGAACGAGAGAAGTTAAAAGCAACCCAATTCATATATTCTACGCCAGTTCCGCCTTAACCTCATCGATACTAAATTTTTCTTTCGACCGCTTCTTGACATTCTGAATATGCAGATAATCGAGATAATTTTCGAGCTTTTTCTCGTTGTTGAGGAGTTTTTTTAGCCGAATAAATTCATCGTATGAGATGACTGCGAATTTCTTCTTATCCTTGTCGCTGATAATTTGAGCATCTTCGAGCACATTTACCTCCTGCGGTATGCTTCCCTAACAAAGATAATGAATTTATGGTCGGTGTCAAACGGGAAAATCGCTCGGATTTACCGTTCCACCCAGGTGGAACTGAAACAGGACGGGCTGAACTGTAGGGACACGGTTTCCGTGCCCGTCCTCGAAGTATGTTGGTCAAAGAGTTCCCAAAAAGCATAAGCGATTTTTCAGCAATCTCAAAAAAGCAAAATTCGGTTTACTTGACGAAGAAATATTTTATACACTTTTTGCAAAAATCTTTTTGTGGAGACGGAAATTTTCATTATAATTCGCTTTGTTCAAGTATAACACATAATCGAAGGAGCATAGATGTCGAATAAAGTATTGTTATCGGGGAACGAGGCGATTGCCCGCGGCGCTTATGAAAGCGGTATGCACTTTGCCGCCGCATATCCGGGCACGCCATCGACAGAGATTTTGGAAAATGTGGCAAAACATTACAGCGATGTAATTAAATGCCAATGGGCAACAAATGAAAAAGTCGCAGTGGAAGTAGCAATTGGTGCATCATTTGGCGGAGCGCGCTCGTTGGTTGCGATGAAACATGTCGGCGTGAATGTCGCTGCCGACCCGCTGTTCACACTATCCGAAACAGGCGTCAACGGCGGATTTGTCATAGTTTCAGCAGACGACCCCGGTATGCACTCTTCGCAGAACGAGCAGGATAATCGAAGATATGCAAAATTCGCAAAGATGGCATTGCTCGAACCCTCCGATTCACAGGAAGCAAAAGATTTCGTATCCTATGCTATGGACATTTCCGAAAAATTCGATATTCCCGTTATGATGAGAATCGGCACGAGAATTGCCCATTCTAAAAGCATCGTCGAAATCGGTGAAAGAAAAGATGTTCCAATAAAAGATTATATTCCCAATATACCGAAGCGAGTTGTTATCCCATCGAACGCCCGCGTCCTGCATAAAAAACTCGAAGAAAGATTGATAGAACTTAAAGAATATGCAAACGGTTCGCCACTCAATAAAATCGAGGCGGGAAATTATACCCGCGATGGCAAGAAAATAGGCATCATCACGAGCGGAATTTCATACAACTACGCTCGCGAAGTCTTTCCCGACGCAGCGACATTGAAACTCGGAATGAGTTTTCCATTTCCATCGGCGCTCGCGCAAAAATTCATCGATACGGTCGATGAAATATGGGTAATCGAAGAGAACGAGCCATTTATCGAAGAAGAATTGCGCATCGCAGGGTTAGGCTCTAAAATTACAATTGGCAAGAACAAAATTCCACTCTGTGATGAGCTCAATCAAGGAATTTTACGAGAAGCAATCTTGGGCGAAAAACCTCGAGCGCCGAAAGTCGATATGTCCGAACTTCCAGCGAGACCGCCTGTTCTTTGCCCAGGCTGTCCTCACCGAGGAATATTCTATGTGGCGAAAAAGTTGAAATTGCACGGCACAACCGACATCGGTTGCTATACACTCGGCGTAATTCCGCCGCTTAAACAGGGTGAAACCTGTATATGTATGGGTGCATCGATTGGAAATGCTTTCGGCATCGGCATAGCGCAAGGAAAAGAAGTCGGCAAAAAATTCCTCGCATACATTGGCGACTCGACATTTTTGCACAGTGGAATGACAGAACTCGCAAATCTCGCATACAATAAGGGTAACGCAGTCGTCTGCATCCTCGACAACGCAACAACTGCGATGACAGGACATCAACCGCATCCAGGAACAGGCGTCACAATTACAGGCGAACCAACATTCAAAGTGGATTACGCAGAAGTTTCGAAAGCACTGGGTATCAAGAAAATATATAAAACAAATGCTTATGACTTAAAGGAAATCGAGAAGGCTTTGCGTGAAGCAACCGACACAGATGAGCCTGCGGTAATCATCAATCAAGGGCGCTGCATTCTTATGGATTGGAAAAAACTCGACATCACGCCATTTCGTGTGGATGCGGAAAAATGCACTGCTTGCGGTCTTTGCCTGCAAGTCGGCTGTCCATCGATATCGAAAGACCCGGAAACGGGAAAAGCCGTCATAGATGAAATGCTCTGCGCAGGAAATCATTGCACGGTTTGTGCGCAAGTGTGCCCATTCGATGCAATCGGTCCGGCAGAATAGAATCGAAGAACCCTAAAAAGCAATGGTCAAGCCAAACGCTTGTTTAAAGTTTCATAGAAAATCACTTTCTATTTGTCCACATCGATTTGTCTTCGGTTTTCGAGCGCCTGCCTTATCGTTCGCTTATCTGCAAATTCGAGGTCGCTGCCCGCCGAAATGCCCTGTGCGAGAGTGGTAATTTTTAGAGCGTATTTCCGCAGATATTTTGTTAGATAGGATGCGGTTGTTTCGCCTTCGGATGTGGGATTTAGAGCAATTATAACTTCTTCGATGCCGCCCGATGCGACTCTGCTCAATAGTTCTTTTATGTGCAAATCATCGGGACCGACTCCTTCGAGAGCATTCAAGACGCCGCCGAGAATGTGATAAACTCCGTTATATATACCCGTGTTTTCGATTACAGCGAGGTCCTGTGGCTCTTCGACTACGCAGACGATTGAGTGGTCTCTGCTTGTATCCGCACAAATCGGGCAAGGGTCGGTCTCGGAAACATTGAAGCAGACGGAACATATTTTTACGCTGTCGGCGAATTTTTTCAGCGCATCTATGAGCGCAAAAATATCTTCTTTCGGGCGGTTGAGAAAATAGTATGCGATTCTCGTTGCGGAGCGCGTGCCGAAGCCAGGCAATCTGCACAATTCCGCTATCAATTCTTCTATTGCCGGAGATGCCATAAAAG
>JALTEE010000238.1 GCA_027007865.1 bacterium | reverse complement strand
TTGGAGAATAGGTTATCTTTTCTCTGAATCTTTAAGATATCGCGATAGTAAAGCAAAGATCAAAAATATTATTGAGAAAAAGAATTGGGAAAATGTGGATTTCGAAAGACAAGGAGGAAATCCTCCTTGGCTAGTTCCGCTTAAATATTCTCCTGAGGATTATCCTGGACATCAAGCGGAAGAACGAATAATGAAGTTATCATTGTTGTTTTCAGAAATAATTAATGCTGTAAGAGGGAAAAAGAATAAATTTAATATACCTCATTGGCAAGACGAAAGTAAGAGAGCAACTGGTACTAACGAAGATATAATGATTCTTGTTCCCGCCGCTGATCGCGTCGGTTTAGGTTCTTGGAAATGGTATGATTACGCAAAAAAAGCACTGAAAAAATCGGGAATTGATTACATTGATTATGTTGATAGCCGTAATCGAAGAACTATATCAAAACCTCATCAAGTTAGGCTTCTGACATGGCACAGTGCAAGAGGTCTTGAGGCAATTTACACAGTTGTATTGGGTATTGATAGGCTTTATGAACTTGAAAAGAAAAGAGAAAAAGCACCTAAGGAAGTTTTATCATATATAATTCTTTCCCGCTCATTATACGACACTTTTATTGTATATCCCGAAAACGATATGACTGGAATAAGTGATCTTTTAGAATTTGCTATTGATTCATTAGGTTTTCAATCCCGCAAAATTGAATTATAAGTGTATATTCAACGACGACGGCATACAGTTTATAGGGTTGCGTGATTGATACAGCGGAACATTGCTTTCGACATCGGTCGTAGGGGTTCAATATATTGAGTTCTTACATTTCGCACCTATTCTGACTTTTATCTCCCTCGCGTTCCCCCCTATTATCCTTAAATCGTTGCCTTTCAACAAGAACGCCCGACTTTCGACAACGAATCTTGGACTTTGGAAGGGAAGGGCGACCGCAAAATACCTGTTGCATCGAATTCTCATCAGCATATATTTCATAGGGTTGATTATGCAAACTCGAGGTGCGAATTGAATAAGAAAACAATAATAAAAGAATATGCCCTGAAACATCGCTATTTTACATTGGATGAGGTTATTCGAGAAACCGACCTTAAAGTTCAGGTTGCAAAGAATTATCTGCAAGAGTTGAAAAAGGCGGGTGTCGTTTATTCAGCGGGTAAAGGTATCTATAGCTCGATTGCTAACGAGTTTCATTTTGAAGATAATAATCGGGTAAAAGAGATATCCTGGATTTTGAAGAGGGAGTTTCCTCTTGTCGATTTCATTATTTGGAACACACTATATCTACAGCCGTTCTATCATCATATGCAGACGCACCATATAACTTTCGTCGAGGTTGAAATGGAAGCCGTGAATGATGTTGCCGAGGCGATTTCCATATCGTATCGTAATGTTCTTGTTGAGAAAAAGAACAAGAATTTTGCCCAAAGCCTCGACATCACCCACAATCCTATAATTGTTCGAAACCTTATCGATAGGTCGCCGCGGAATGGGCATAATCCTCGCCTTGAGAAAATGCTGGTGGACTTATTTATTATCAAGGATAAATATCGAACTATGTCGGAAACCGATTATTGGGAGTTGTGGCGCAGTATATATTCAAAGTATAGAATCAACATCGGCAAGGTTGTGGCTTATGCAAGACGGCGGCAGTGTTTCAAAGCACTTGCTGAACAACTCATTGATAATAAAGAACTTGGACAGGTTACTTTCGGCGCTTACTTCGAGTTGGTGGCAAAAGTAACCTAACAAAAGGAACCTTATAATGACTAAAATTCTAAAAAAAGACGCTCTGGAAAAATTGAGAAAAAAACTTGGATTTCGTGACAGAGACATATTCGAGAAAACTGTTTATGCTATAAATCTTCTGCACGATTTGATTGGTTTCTATCCAGGACTAATATTCAAGGGGGGAACATCGCTGTTGCTTTATAAGTTCCCGCCGGTGCGATTTTCAATAGATATTGATATTCTTCTGAATGAAAGCGACAAAGATTCTCTCATGGAAAATTTACAGGCTTTGGTCGCGTTATCTGGCGTATTCAAATTTGTCGAAGAAGACGAACGAAAGAGCGGAGGCGTTCCTAAAGCACATTACAAATTTTTCTACGATTCGTATTTCACGAGCATAGACCAATATATTTTGCTGGATATTGTCTTTTGCAAATGGCATCCATACCATACGGTTGTTTCAAAAAATTTAGGAGAATGCCCTCTGGTGCTGGCAGAAACGGATGCCATCGTTCAAACTCCATCGCCGGAAGGTTTGCTCGCCGATAAAATGAGCGCGATCTCGCCCAATACTATTGGTATTCCTTTGCTTGGTGAAAATGCCAAAGAAATGGAGTTCGTGAAACAAGTCATAGATATCGGTGTTCTCTTTGAATTAGCAGAAAATCTGGACGATATTAGGGAAAGCTTTACCGGTATTGTCGCACAGGAGAGTGAATTTCGCGGTGGAACGCATAAACCGGAGGAGGTATTGGATAATATCGTGGATGTTGCATTCAAGTATTCTCAATCGCGTTTGAAGAGCGCAAATAATTCATACGATGAAATTGCAGACATTGATAGCGGATTCAGAAGACTTAGCAATCATCTTGTGGCACGATATACAAAGGCAGATTTGAAACTGGCTTTCGCCAAGATAGTCTATATATGCCGATTGCTCAGGGACGAGAATCCTGCGGAAATCATCAAGGAGATTGATAATAGAATGATTGAAGGAAAGCAACTTGTTGGTGATTACAGTATTTTAGAGCGTCTTAAAAAGATAAATCCTCAAGCGCATTTTTTCTGGATTTTGGGATTTGGTCATCGAATTGCAACATAATCCTGCCTAATTTCCGCTCCCTTCCCCTTCCCACCTTTGCATTTCCCTCAAAACCCCTAACTCCTTGCCTTCCAACAACAACACCCCACTTTCCAACTTCATCGGAACAACGATTATTATGAAAAAGCAGTAATTTGAATTAAATGCTCTTTGCTACTTCATATCCTTCGCTTGTGGCGTCGATGATTTTTCTGACGGATTTCGCATCGCCGATTATCGAATGGTAAATCTCGCCGAATGTGAACGGGACATAAGGCTTTCCACCTGTCGCGATGATAATCGCATCGCAGGTAATTTCGTCTCGTTCGCTGGTATCCGTATTCTCGACTATCACTTTGCCCATCTCGATATCGATGACTTTTCTTTTGCTCAGAATTTTCACGCCTTTTTGTTCGAGTTCATTCAGCAGGTGATTTCTGGTTATCGTTTCGACGCCGGGAGCGATTTCGGGCAGCATTTCGACAATCGTGATTTTATTTTTATCGGCGAGGAAATTCGCAGTTTCGCATCCGACAAGTCCAGCGCCTGCAACCACCAGATTTTTGCCTTCGAATTCGATTTCACCTCGCAGAACCGAGTCATATACAAAAGTCATCCCTTCGACAAGAGTGAATGGAGCGAATGGCTTTGCACCCGTTGCGATTATTATTTCATCGGGCTTTGCGGCGATGACGTCGTCCTTGCCAAATTCTCCATTATGAATCGTGATATTCTCAAATCGGGATAGGGAATTTTCAAAATATTCGATGAGCCAACGCAGCTTTTCCTTTCCCGGCGGAACGGCGGCGATATTCAATTGCCCGCCGAACTGCTTGCAGAAAAGATGAACATTATGACCGCGCACAGCAGATATTTCCGCCGCCTCGAGCCCTGCGGGACCGCATCCGACAATCGCCACTATTTTGCTCGATTTTGCGGGAGTGATTTCCTCCTCATTGCCGACATTCGGGTTCACGCCGCATCTGATAGCGACATCCTCGTCATGTCTCGCCTTGATACATTCGCTGCAACCGATACATTTTCTAATCAGTTCGATTTTGCCGTCCCGAATTTTATTTATCCAATCGGGGTCGGCGATTAGAGTTCTTCCGAGAGCGACCAAATCTACGCCATCTTCGAGAATATTTTCGGCAATTTCGGGGCTTCTAATCATTCCCACAGCGGCGACAGGGACATCGATTGGCAGAATTCGCTGGGCGAGGTATGCGCGCCAACCCTCTGGATATGGCATAGGCTCGAGCCTTTTCTCCTTCGGACCGAGCCCGATATCCGCCTGAATCATATCGTATCCTGCATCTGCGATAGCGTGAGCGATTTCCCTGCCGAGTTTTTCGTCTATACCGCCAGTTTTCAGGTCATCGACAGCGAGTCTTATAGTGACGGGGAAATTTTCACCGCATCTTTCGGCGATTTTTTCTCTGATAGTGATTGCGAATGCGGTCGATTTTCCCCATTTGTCTTTGCGGTGGTTCGTAAATGGCGATAGAAATTGGTTCACCAACAACCCGTGCGCACCTTGAATTTCGACCATATCGAACCCCGCATTTTTTGCGATTTCTGCGGAATTTGCATATTGCTCTATTATCTTTTCTATCTTTTCATCGGAAACTGAATCAACATTTCTTTCGGAAAATCCCGGGTGAGCAAGTTCCACAGAGATTTTCGCATCGTATTTGTGCACTTGTCTTGTGAAATTTTCCCAATCATCGAAGAAGTCGTAGGAATCGATAGCGGGCTGAAATGCGCCTTTTTTTGCTTCGGGACAATCTATACAGGAATTTTCGACTATTATGAGTGCGACAACGCCTTTCGCCCGCCTGACATAGTGATTTACAAATTTTTCGGTCAGATGCCCGTTTTCATCGGCGAAATTAGTCGAAATCGGCGGAAAAATCGCTCGGTTTTTCAATTCGACATCACCGATTTTGAGCGGTCGAAATAGATTTGCGAATTTTGTATCTTGCATATCTGCCTCCAAAAAATTTAACGGATGAAAATAGACAATCGAATAGTTTTCGCAAGTTGTTTTTAGTGAGCATTGTAAAATTCTATGTAAGTATGTTTATCGAACAGTTTTGGGTTGTGGAACACCCGTATGCCAATCTATTATTTTTGACTTAGGACTTCATTTGCAATTTTTAATGCGATTTTTTCTACCGCTTCGTCATCGAAGTCGAGAGTCGGTATTTTGTCCACACCTTCTTCCGAAATGGTCATCTCGTAATCGGGTTCTATTCCTTTGTCTCGCACAATTTTTCCTGCGCATTTGAGCGCGCAGCCGTTGATTACTATGAGCTTTCTCGCCTTTTGCGCAATCCCGATATGCACCTTAGAATTTGCTCCTACTGCTGTGATGCAGCACATTCTCGCTTGTTCTCGCTTTTTCGTGAGGAATACGGCTACTTCATGACCGACCTGCCCGACAGATGATGCGCCATCGCAGGCAAGAATTATGTCCAATCCTTCCGCCTCTTTTCCGCAGGATGGCAGTAGTTGATAGTTTTTCGCGTTCATTTTTTTCACTCCTTGTTTTCAATGTTTAACAGATTACAATTTTTATCGAGAAAAACTCGGGGAACCCGCATCTTCTAATGCATTCCGGAGCATTTTTTTGCTAATAATATCATTCTGGATTCTAACAGCAATTTTTAACATATCTTCCTTATCGAATTGCGCAGGCTGTGGATGTTTATCCAGTCCAAAATCTTCATCGAGGGCGTAGGACAAATCTACTTTGATACCCGCTTTTTCCAGTGTCTTTTTCAAACATCGGTCTTTACACCCATCAATAGTTATTTGATAGTCGTCATGCATCAATGTTTGACCGGGTCCTTCAACTTCGGGATATAATGCGTATGGACATCGAACAAAAGCATTTGGAACACGGTCGCGTATCTCTATGGCAAGCGCCGCCGCCATCTGTCCTAAATCGGAAGAACCAAAACAGCCATTTACACTAATAGTCTTACCGAATTTTTTATGAGACATCGTAATAGCTTTTATGGCGCTTTCGGCTTTGATTTCATTTAACGGCTTTTTCCCCATTGCCATTTGTCTAACTCCTATGTTTAGTTAATCGGATTTGCCCTCTATTTTGTCGATTTCATCATCGACAAACTGCTCTACTTTTTTTACATCTTTCTCGATTACTTTTTCCTCGTGTTCTAATATCTTTTCTATTTCTTCTTCTGTAGCTTTTACCAACGATTCTTTTTTAACTCTTATTTTATCGAATACCTTATACCATATAGCTGCGAACGGCATCTGAAAAATGGTGCAGGAAACTACCCCGAGCAATGTCATAGGTCCGAACGCCGCTGCTGCCAATGCCATCGCTATAGACAGATTTTTTGTCGATGCTCCAAAAACGAGCGGTATCGCCGTTTCGAATTTAAGTTTAAGCAACTTGGTAGATGTGTAATAACTTATGGGGAACATTATAAAATAATATATAAATGCACCTATTGCGGGCAAAATTATAATACCCGGATGTGAATAAATCACCTTTGCTTTCATAGATGTGGCAGCAAAGACGAGGAAAAAAGCCATAATGGATGATGTAAGATGCAAACCCGGCCTTATTTTATTTAAACCATCTTTGCCCTTTATCTTCAAAATCGAATATCGAGTTATCACGGCTAAAGTAAAAGGGGCTACTATCAATATCAGAATATCCTTAAAAAGATAACCGACATTTACATTGACCTTCCCACCCACAAGAAATTTAGTTCCATAGGGTATCCACACGAGAGAAACAAGAAAAGTGACTAATTCTATTGCCACGGCGAGAGCGATATCAGCGTAGAGAACCCCAGTCCAATATGCTGTGAAGCCGCCGGGGGGGACGATTCCTGCAAGCACCAAGCCCGCATACATTTTAGGATTGTGTGCAAACAGCATTGCTATGGGAAGCATAATAAGGGGTGATACAACCAAAGATAATGTCGTCCCGATGAGGAGTTCTTTCGGATATTTGATAACATCTACAAACTTTTTAGGGTCCATATTAATCATCATAGACCATAGCATAATAAAGGCGGATGGCAGTAAGAGCGATTTCAATCTCAAAATCGTCGGCTTACCAATGTTCAAGCCAAATAGAAAACCTATGAACAGAGAAGTAAGCACGAGTGCTATCATATATTTTTTTATGAATTTGTCTATAATATTTATCATTTTGCACACCTCAAATCAGTTTGAATGCGCCGAACCAGAAACCATATCCATCGAGGAATTGCTCTTTCCCAGAAATAGTATAAGAGATGACGCCTTGTAAAAGGAATGTGTTCGTTATCCTGAATTGCGCGCCGAATATGGATTTGAGATAGAAGAAATCATTATCATTCGAGAAGGGCGATGTATTTTCGTAGGCTATCGTATATTCGGGGATTATTTTTTTAGACAGACTATATGCTGCGGAAAGTGATAAATCTAACACATCCGGTTGATTGTCTCCGTTCGAATTTTTTCCGTTTATTTTATAGAATGCTATTTCTCGTAAATCGATTTTTTTTATCGTTTGTTCGGGAAGCAATGCGAATCCATAATCGAAACTGCCCGTCCCGAGAGGTAATTCATTTTCGGCAAGGTTCGTATTTTTCCCTGTGGGAATTTTAGACCATAATAATACTGAAAAAAGCCGCTTTTGGGCTTTGTTGTGATATATCTTGAAAAGTCCGGCAACTATCATATCGCTCAGTCCGATTCCAGTTTTGCTCACATCGCCGGTGGTTAATTTCTTATCCGCAAATGGCACATTTACTATTCCGGTGATTCTATCTGTTGTGCCATAGCGCAGTTTCAGAGTGAGCATAATATTTTCGAAAGCCATATCATTAGGAATATCGACCATATCTCTCGAATCGGAATCATACATCTTGCTGAAAACCGGATACACAAAATATCCTCGGGCAATGAACCTATTGTGCGGCAATGTCTTTGAAGGAATTCCATATATAGGCGGACAAGGAAGAAGTTTCCCAGCGGAAGAAGGA
>JALTEE010000237.1 GCA_027007865.1 bacterium | reverse complement strand
CGGGAATCCAGAAAAAACAAAGACTGCCTCATTGCCCTCTGCTTTGGCTGATGAAAACCTTTTATTTTCTATTTTACCACAATCTTCGCAGTTTGTTCGCTCTGGTTTCCTGCGAAATCGGTTGCCGTGATTTTTACTAAAAATTCTCCTGCGGGCATCTTGTGCGGAACAGTCCATTTTGCGGTCGATGCTCCGACGGCGCCGTTCCATCGCAGTTTCAAAATTTTCCCATCGGGAGTTTTCGCAAAAATGGTTCGAGTATCCTGCGGCGCATAGGCGCGCAGTTCGATTGTTTGCCCCGCTTTCGCGTTATCGGGAACGATTTCAACCTTCAACTGCGGCGGCGTCTTATCCACGATGAATTTTTGCCGCTGCTGCCACTGTGCACCCGAAGCATCAGTAATTGTAATAATGCACTCGTATTCGCCCTCGACAATATGCTGCGGCACGAGGAAACGCGCCTCCCACAATTTCGTATCATTGTTTTGAACAGCGCTAATTTGCTCGCCCCACGGCAACTCTACGATAACTTGAAGGGCATTCGGCGCATCGACAACTATTTTCGGGTCGCGCGGTTGAATCACACGCGGTCGCAAAACGGCTCGCGGCGCTGCTAAAAATGCTGTGTATGGCGTTACAAATGTGAACTTTTTCGACAGCGCGACAATTTCGTTCACCCATTCGTCTTTTTCACCTTCCTGCGCAATTTTTTTGATTAAATACTCTACACGATGCTTCGCCCAGAGACGCCCAATAAATGAAAGCGTGCTGTCTTCGACAATGAACGACTCGTAAGTTTTATTATCGTCGGTGGTTAGAGATATTTTGGCATTTTCGCTATGGAAATCGACGAGAGAAAACGATAAAATTCCCTGAATACCGCTTCTGAACAACTGCTTTTCGGGATATGCGGTGAGCAGTTTTGCGCCTCGAACGGATATTTTTTTCATCCTGTTCGACTTCCGTTCGATTAGTGGCAGCAATTTCGTATCGAGCGCTTTTGAAATATCATCCCCGGGGACAATTCTTAAATATGCACCGCCTGTCCGCTCAGCAATGCTTTTCAATAATCCCGCCGAAACATCGTTTCCGATGGCGACAATATATATCGGAATGCTTTTATTTTTATCGACCATCGAAAAAATTTCGTTTTTCCCGATTTCGCCGACAGAAGGCACGCCGTCCGTGATAAGAACGATATTTTCGAAAATATTTTTGCCGCCGATTTCGCTGTATAGGGCTTCGAGTGCAGAGAGTAAATTCGTTCCAAAACCCGTTGATAGATTCTGCAAGAATCGGTTCAAATTCGGCAACTGTGCTTCATCTGCGAATGGCGCATTTTGCGGAAATTTTGAAATCGAATCGTTGAATGCGATACAGGAAAACTTTTGCGCATTTTGCGCTAAAATTTCTGTGGCGATGGAAATTTCATCTTTATAGTTCGCCACACTTGCGGAAATATCTGTCATAATTGCGACAGTAGGCTTTTCTGCGCTGGCTCCGTTCACGGAAGGAATTTTTAGCATTGCAATTCCATAGACAGTATCGCCAACAGGAAAAGCAAATGCTGAAAGAGCGGGCGCATTTTCAAAAAAATCATAATCGATTGTCAACGCAGACGGCAGCGTAAAATTTCTCAAATGCACTTCTCCCCTAGCAATGTTGCCTTCGCGCTCGATGGGGAGCGATATTCCAAAAACTTCGATATTCTTAAAATCTGCTCTGCCAAGGATTTTTACAGATACATCGAAACGCTTCAATTCGATATTTCCGGATACATTTTTCGGCGCCAGTGGCAAAGTATAAGAAACTTTGTCGTCTAATTCTTCGAGCAGACCGCCGCATTCGATTTCCACTCGTTTTGTGCCGAAGCCCGGTATCGGAACTATTTTCGCTGTGAAAATGTTTGCGGCTGATGGCAGCAGAATGCCCGGGTCGATTGCTCTTGCGCGCAGTTCATCGTAAATTTTCATAGCACGCCGCTTTTCCAGAATTACTCCAGAAATACGCTGTGGACCGTCCCAGGTGGCAAATCCAAAAACTTCCATTCCTTCTTGCAGCGGAAAGTTCAAAACTCCTTCTTTGTTCCATCTGTTTGGATTGCGAAAAATCTGCATCACAGAAATCGTCGCATAATTATCGACAATTTCGATACTCACATTCGCTTCGATTGGCTCGACTGGTAGTTTTGACAGTGAAATATTTGCTCCAAAATCTCCACCAGATGGTAGAATTATTGCGATTGCGAAGGAAAACGCTGGAATTGTTATGAGTATTAACACAATGGCAACAAAGTGATACATAAAATATCCTCCGATATTACATTATATAATATACATAA
>JALTEE010000236.1 GCA_027007865.1 bacterium | reverse complement strand
CCATATCGATGGGATTTCGAGTGGGTTGGAGAACCCGGCTACAAATGGGACGGAGTAGAACCCGATTATTTCGACATTAGCAACCACTTTGTGTATCGAGTAAGAATAACAGGACAAATAAAGCCGCAGTGGGTTACACTAAACCTCGATTGGAATGGCGATGGGAATTTCTCCCGAGATGAACAAGTTTCGATGAAATTAGAAAGGCAGGATTCGAACGGATTTGTCTATCGAGCGGAAGTTACTTTTAAGAAGTCTCTTTTCCAAAGTCCTATGGAATATTATTTTTCGGGTCAAATAGGTTATACAGTGAAAACATCGCCTTTAATGTTGGGACCTTTTTTCGGGAGCAAGGTTTCGTTTGCATTTATCGGGGATACTCTCTGGAACATTACAGGTCCGGTCGCTCCGCTGGAAATCCTTATGAATACAGATGAGAACACATTTTTTCTGGTAAATACGGGCGATATCCCGATTACATTCGGGTTATGTGTGGATGCAAATATGGACACTCAATGGGAACCCGTGCGGTTCTATAAAGAATTGGACGAAAATAAATACATCCTTTCTGCAATTTTTACCGATTCACATCGGAAACTTGCGGATAAAAAATGGTTCAATTCCGAGAATTTCGATGATGTAATATCTGAAATACCACGATTCGCACACGGTGAAACGCTCGGTTTCAATGGAACATCCGCGGGAGAAAATGTCAGCCCTGGCGATACGGTTGCGCTTTGGTTCAACCTACTTGTTCCACCGAGCACAATTGGCGCAAAAGAGAATAACATATATTCGATTCGAATTAAAATTTTCGCTATTTCAGCACAATAAATTTTTTTATAGATTACCGAAGGATGGTATAACATGGCAGAACAAATTTCAGTGCGAGAATTACTCGAAGAAATGGTTAAAAGAGGCGCTTCAGACCTGCATATAACTGTCAATTCTCCACCTGTTGTAAGAGTCGATGGGAAACTGCAAAGACTTCCTTACGACCCTCTCACCGCAGATATGGCGAAGAGAATGGCATATTCGATTATGACGGAAAGACAAAAGCAACGGTTTGAAGAAGAATGGGAAGTCGATTTATCCTTCGGACTCGAAGGACTCGCTCGATTCAGGGTTAACATCTTTTTGCAGCGCGGGAATGTCGCTATTGCAATCAGGGTTATTCCTGTGAGAATAAAATCGTTCGAGGAATTGATGCTGCCTCCTGTTATATCGACTCTCTCGGACTATCCTCACGGACTCGTGCTGATTACGGGACCGACAGGTTCGGGGAAATCGACCACACTTGCCGCACTTATAGATAAAATTAACAGAGAGCGATACGAGCATATTCTCACTATCGAAGACCCAATCGAGTTCATTCACGAGCATAAAAACTGCATAATTAACCAACGAGAAGTCGGCGCAGATACAATGAGTTTCGCTCGTGCATTGAAATATGCTCTTCGAGAAGACCCCGATGTTGTGCTCATCGGCGAGATGAGAGACCTCGATACCGTCGAATCCGCACTTCTTATTTCAGAAACAGGGCATCTTGCATTTGCAACTTTGCACACAAATTCCTGCGCCGAAACTATCAACCGTATCATCGATATTTTCCCGACAGCACAGCAGCAACAGGTAAGAGTGCAACTTTCGTTTGTGCTCCGTGCTGTGGTAACACAGGCTTTAATGCCTAAAATAGGTGGGGGAAGAGTTCCTGCATTAGAAATAATGATTATTACACCAGCAATTAGAGCCATAATTCGCGAGGATAAAGTTCACCAGATATATTCAGCGCTGCAATCAGGTGGAAAATATGGTATGCAGACTATGAATATGTCTCTCGCAGAACTTTATCTCAAACGATTGATAACAATCGAAGATGCGATGAACCGTTCTCCCGACCCGCAGGAATTGAGCGATATCATCGCTCGAAAACAGATGGGAGCTCCAAATGCTGGAAGGACGCCCGCTCGAAAAAGATAAACGATTATAAATTATATTGTGATTATGTTATAAAATTCCAAAGAAAGTAGCAAGTAGCATATAATAAGTTCTGCGAACTTATTTTGTTTGCCAAAAAGTGAATTTAAATGTGCAATAATCTAAAATTATTCGACGAGGGGTGATAATAGGATGCCTGTTTTCGAATACACAGGTAAAACAGCGTCTGGGCAAAGTATCTCCGGTGCTTTGGAAGCTCCGAATAAAGATGAACTTATCAAATCTTTGCGTCGCCAGCGAGTAATTGTTTCCAAAATTAAGAAGAAACCCAAAGAACTGCATATTACAATCGGTAGCGGTGTCAAGGCTATCGAAATATCCCGTTTCACACGCCAGTTCGCTGTGATGATTGAAGCGGGTCTCCCACTCGTTCAATGCCTCGATATTATGGCGAACCAAAGCAAGAACAGAATTCTTGCAAAAGTTCTTGCCGATGTCAGGGATTCCGTATCGAGTGGCAGCACACTGGCAAATGCGATGGCAAAGCATAAAAAGATATTCGATGAACTTTATATAAATATGGTGGAAGCGGGTGAACTCGGCGGTGCATTGGAAACGATTTTGAAAAGGCTCGCAGAATATCGCGAAAAAGCCGATGGGATTAGAAGAAAGGTCAAAGGCGCACTCACATACCCTGCCATTGTATCTGCAATGATGCTTTTAATCGCTTGGGTTATGCTGACATTTATCGTTCCTATTTTTGCAGGTATGTTCGAAAGTCTCGGTGCAACACTGCCAAAACCCACGCAAATCGTTCTCTCAATTTCCGACTGGTTTCAAAATTATTGGTATATCATTATTATTAGCGTAATCGGGATTATAGTTGCATACAAACTTGCCAAGAAAAATAAAAAAACAAAATATTATATGGATTTTGTAACATTGAAAATGCCAATTTTTGGACCTCTGATACGCAAAACATCTGTCGCAAGGTTTTCAAGAACTTTATCTACTTTGCAGCAAAGCGGTGTCAATATCCTCGACGCGCTAAACATCACTGCAAAAACATCCGGCAATTCTGTGGTGGAACGCGCAATTAAAAATGCGATTATTGCCATTTCTCAGGGCGAAACTATCACAAAACCGCTCGAAGAAAGTAATGTCTTCCCCTCTATGGTGATACAAATGATAGGTGTCGGCGAAAAGACTGGAAATATCGATGAAATGCTGTCTCGTGTAGCGGATTTCTACGATGAAGAAGTCGATTCCGCCGTGGAAACATTAACCGCAATGATAGAACCATTGATGACCGTCGTAATGGGAATCGTTGTAGGTGGACTACTTGTGGCAATGTATCTGCCTATGTTCGACATCATCGGAAAAATCAAAGGATAAACAGGGAACGAGTAGCAAATAGTAAAACAGCGACCATCGATAATGGCAGATATTGCTACCGACCATTGCACCTGCCTTTTCAAACATCGGTTGTCATCTTCCTCGAAAATCGATAAAATTTGCGAAATAAGAGGTTATATCATCTCGCCCGGACAGAAGTGGATTCTCAATCGAGTTGGGGATGATAAATACCTCGATGAATATTCTTCGGGCAATTCCACACACGCTTTTATCCCGATATCTCGCCATAAAATTACCGTGGGAAAAATCGCAATAAATTTTTCTCTGGAAAAAACTCATCATTAGCATATATTTTTAATATGACAAAAAAGAAGAAAAAGGTTGTTCCATCCAATTGGCGAATAGAATTAGAGCGAAAAATAAAGTGGCTGCTCATCTTCCGCCTTGTTATAATCGTTCTTATTTTTGGAGCGGTCTTTCTATTCCTACCGCGTTACCGCACTCTTTTTAAGTTAATGGTTCTCTACGGCGCCGTAACATTGGGCTATCTTGGTGCACTATATTATTGGCGGCTCACGCGACGAGAAGTAAGTTTCAAATTTTTGTATGGCGTGCAACTTCTCTTCGAGATAATGGTCGAAGGGGCAATTATTCATTATAGCGGCGGCGAAGCAAGCATTTTTACATTCCTATTTGCACTCACGATTTTATCTGCTGCATTCGTATATCAAATGGGCGAAACACTTATAACCGCGACTGTGGCGATATTCACATATTTGTCGATTGCATATCTCGAATACCATGGAATAATTCCACCAATACAATCTCCCGCCACGCAGATGATATATTCCAATTCCGATATGGCTTTCTCTGTCGCATATATGCAAGTGTCTTTTCTATATATCGTCGCATTTCTTTCGGGATATATGGCGCAAAAAATCGGCGCACACCTCGGCGAAATCGAAGAAACGAGAAAAGAACTCGAACGCGTTCAGTGGAATACCGACCAAATTCTGCAACATATGCGAAGCGGATTAGTCACTGTTGATGAAACGGGAACAATTATATATTACAACGAAGCCGCCGCACGAATTTTGCAACTCCCATCCGATAAAGTGATGGGAAATAACTTTCAAAAGAACTTTCCCGCTCGCTTGAAAAATCTTACGAATATCTTAAAAAACGCGCTACCGACTTCGACGATAGGACACCGCTCCGAAACGACTATCGAAAACAGATACGGTCAACAAATTCCAATCGCAATCGTCGTCAACACATTGCGTGCGGATGGCGGAATTGGCGGCGCAATCGTCCTATTCGAAGATATCACCGAAGATAAGAAGAAAGAGGAACTTCTTCAACAGATGGAGAAACTCGCAGCAATCGGCGAACTTTCCGCAAGGCTCGCCCATGAACTGCGCAATCCGCTCGCTGCAATTCGCGGCGGCGTGGAAATGATGAAAAATGAAATGAAATCCGCAAAACTCGACGATAGAATAGCAGACCTCATCATAAGAGAAAGCGATAAATTAACGCAAATCCTCGAAGAATTTCTAACATTTGCAAGGTTGAAAGAACTTCCGCCCGAACAATTCCGAGTAGAAACTATCGATGTAGCAGACCTCATAGCGCAATCCGCAGAATCCTCGTTAGCCGCGGCGGGATTTGTGGAAAACATCGAACTCAAAGTTAATATTCCGAAGGATTTCAAAGTATTGGGGCGCAAAGACCAGTTGATAAGAGTATTTCAGAACATCATTATGAATGCAATCGATTCCATTGGCGAAGAAGGCGGGAAAATAACCATATCGGCGGGGCAAAAAATCCGCAGTTTATTCAATCAGGAAGAACTCGCCGGAATTTCTATCAAAGATTCGGGATATGGCATCAGCAAGGAAAATCTTTCGAAAATATTCGACCCGTTTTTCACCACGAAACCGAAAGGCGTCGGACTGGGACTATCGATAGTTCAAGGAATCGTCAATCAGCACGGCGGCTTCATCGAAGTCAAGAGCGAGGAGAATGAATATACCGAATTCATTATATATCTCCCTGTGGCGAAATAAGTTAGCGATAAACAAATCGAGTGAATAGATGAATACCGACAAGATAAAAGCGCTCATCGAGCGGTTCGAAAGCAGAGACATCTCCGAGTGGGACGAATCGCAGACAAGGGCATCGCTTCTCGACCCGTTCTTTCGGGAACTCGGATGGAATCTCGAAGATTTCAATCAGGTCGTGATGGAAAAGCGAACCGATATCGATGGGCACCTGAAACGAGCGGACTATGCCTTTCTCGCAAATGGAAAAGTAGCCTTTATGGTGGAAGCGAAATCGCCGTCGCATAAACTCATCAGCGACAAAGATGCGATATTTCAAACGAAAAGATATGTGTGGAACACGCCCGAAACCTATCTCGGCATTCTTCAAGATTTCGAGGAATTTTTGCCCATTATCGTTTTGAAAGAGCCGAATATTAAATTTCCTAATATCGGATTGCTAAAAAATCATTATGTAAAATATACGGAATATGTCGATAGGTGGGACGAGATAAACGAGTTGTATTCGCGAGAAGCCGTTCTGGGCGGTTCGCTCGAAAAGTTATTGCCGAAAGGAACAAAATTAGAAAGAGCAACGGAACCTGTCGATAGGAAATTTTTCAACGACTTAACCAAATGGCGCAAGGAAATAGCCGCCTCGATTGCGAAGCGAAATCCGGACATCACGGATGATAGAATCAATGAAGCTGTGAACGACCTTTTGAACAGACTTCTTTTTATTCGCGTTGTCGAAGATAGGAAAATCGAGCCGATAGAAATACTCAAATCCGAATGGAAAAGTTGGCAATACGAGCAACGCGGTCCGCTGTGGGCATATCTCCTCGAACTTTTTGCAAATCTGAACCCGAAATACAATGGAACTATGTTCCAGAAACACACGGAAGACCCGCTTCAAAACATCATTATCGATGATAAACCGCTCCACAACTTAATTAAAAATCTATATTATCCGTCGCCATATCAATTCTCGATATTACCTGTGGAGATTATCGGGAATGCGTATGAAAAGTATCTCGGCTATGTTCTCCGAACTACTCCCGCTCGGATTGTAAAACTCGAAGAGAAGCCGGAAGTGCGCAAGGCAGGCGGAGTCTATTACACGCCGAAATACATCGTCGATTACATCGTGGAACAGACGGTCGGAAGATTATTGGATGGCGAACTTCCAGATAACGATGAGTCGGCGGATGTTTCCTCTGATAAAAGGAAAAGACGAAAACCGATGAAACCGAAGGATGTTCGCAAATTGAAAATTCTCGACCCCGCATGCGGAAGCGGTTCGTTCCTCATCGGCGCTTATGAGAGAATCGTGAAATACTATATCGACTATTATTCGAAGCATCCCAAGGAGAACAAGGGCTTTTGGGTAAAAACACCCGAAGGCGAAAAGAAGTTATCGCTCGCATTAAAAAAGCAGATTCTTCGCGATAATATCTACGGCGTAGATATCGACCAGCGCGCTGTGGAAATCACCGAATTTTCGCTGTATGTGAAGATGATGGAGGGCGAAGAATTTCGCTCGCTCTTCGGCGAAGCTGTTCTGCCCGATTTGCGCAACAACATCAAATGCGGAAATTCGCTTATCGGTTGGGACATCATCGATATGGGTATTCTCCCCGAAAATCTCGACGAGCGGACAAAAATTTTGAAGAAAATAAACCCGATGAACTGGGAAGATGAGTTCCCGACGATATTTAGAAGAAAAGAACTGAAAGCATACCATGTCGTATGGGCAACTTATGGAAGTCGCGTTAGCGAGAGAATGGTAGAATATGCGGATGTTATACGCAAGCGAAGAATTGACAAGGGGTTGCAACCCCTTGTTGAAGGGGTCTTGCTTGATGATGAAATGGAGCGCGAGATTACGGAATATATTGCGCAAATCGTCAGGGAAGATGGACTTCGGGTTCTTGCATACAATATCTGCCGCGACCATATTCATATACTTCTGGTTTGTGAGGAAGAAGAGCGGAGCAAAATAGTGCAGAAATTGAAAGCTGTGAGCGCAAGAAGGTTCAATATCGCACACGGAAGAACAATCCCTCTCAGTGATATCGAAAAGAGGGTCGATGAGGATGTCAACAATAATGTCAACAATAATGTCAACAAGGGAGCATGCTCCCTTGCTGACCAATCAGGTATAACCCATTCGGATAGTTCCCTTGCTGACCAATCCAGCGCAGGTCATTCGGAAAATTCCCTCGGCGAATCGACCCAGAGAAAAAGAGGTATAGTGCAAAGTCATCTATGGGCGCAAAAATATAGCCACACATACATCGATAGCGAGGAGCAGCTACGGGATACAATCGAATACATCAAAAATAACCGGGTCAAACACGAACTACCACCATTGAACAAGGGAGCATGCTCCCTTGTTGATGATATGCTCACTCCCTACGATGAAGCATTCGCCCCGCAGTTCGCTGGCGGTTTCGATGCGGTGATTGGAAACCCACCGTGGGGAGCTGAATTATCAAAATATGAAAAG